>NZ_JAWLDW010000058.1:0-16025 GCF_041686455.1 Rhodohalobacter sp. | reverse complement strand
TGACGAATATTTACTTCATAAATAGTAGCATTTACCGACCAGTCCGGTGGAGTAACTTCTGCCGTTTGATTTGATTCATCCGTTGAGCATCCGATGAAAAGTGTAGCTAATAGCAAGCTTGAGAGAATGGCCCAGAGAGGATACTTGAAAAGTTTTTGCATGATCAATTCGTGAATAATATTTCGGATTCTTTTCTATTTCTTACAACAATTCCGATATAACTTTTACGATAGTGACAGAATTTGTAAGCTGACTATTACTACAATGTAAGCGTTTACATTGAAGTTGAAAAGTCAATTCTTATCAAATGAAACGGAAAAGAATCGTTTCATTTTAGAATTCTTTTTAGGTAAGCATTTTCATGATGCTAAAGGTAAGTAGTAGTCTACACTAACTTTATCGACGATTTCGCTGGGATTGGTTTTGACGAATAGAGTCTGGGTGAAAATAGCGGTCTAGACGCTCTGTCTGTTCTGCATTCAATACACCCGATACGTCGTCTCTGAATCGAGAGTATTGCTCCCGCACAAACTGTCTTTCAACATATTTTATCGATCTCACGGAGTCCCGGATTTCTGTGTGGTAATCGTAAAGTTTATTAAAGAATTCTGCTTGCTGACTGTCTGATAAATTCAATCTCTCAGACAAACGAGTCTCTGCCCTGCGCCTCATTTGTAGTCTGTATGCAGCTCTTTCATCTTCTGTATTAAAAGACCGCTCATGCATTCTCTGCTGACTATCATATCTGTTTTCAGTCCAATCGTGGTTCACTGAATTGATTGAATCATTTATAAGATATCCTGAAAGACCTCCCAAAAGGAAAACCGTTAAGAATGCGAGGAGTGCTTTTGTTTTAGTTTTCATGCTCTTTTAATTACTGTTCAAATAGTTGTTCCAGGTAATAGACATATGTTTCCGATTCACTTTCTTCCATTGGATAGAGTAACTCCTCTACTGTTATATCACTTTCTGCCGATATATTTTGGCTGAAGTAAAAACCCGATGTGAGTGCCAGAAATAGTAAGGAAGCAGCAAGGGCATATCGTTTGAAATAATGTATTGAGAGATTCTCGAATGATTTAGAAGGTGGTTCCAGTTTCTGGATTGTATCCAGTAATTGATCTACTCTCCTGTCCATTCTATTACCGGAAAGCATATTACGATCATAAGCTTTTGAAATATCGGGCAGATGGGTAAGGTCATGATATACTTTTTCCAGCTCAGGGTGTTGCGTAAGACTCTTTTCCAACTCTTCCCTTTCACCGGCAGTCAGTTCATTTTCGGAAGCCCGAAAGATCTCCATTTCAAGTTGAGACAGACTGTTTTGATTCTTCATCTCAGAATTTTTCATAATTCATTGACTCCCATTTTATCTAATATTCCTGCCAGCTCTTTCCGGGCTCTGAACATTCTGTTTTTTAAGGTTTGCTCATTCACATCCAGTACGTCTGATATTTCTGAGTAACTCATTCCATCTATTGTCTTCATAACTACGACCGTTTTTAATAGCTCGGGTAGCTCAGAAATAGCTTTTCTCAAAATTAATACATTCTCTTTTTGATCATCTGATTCGAAATCATCCGACTCAATTTCAAAATCCTCTACAGGTACTGAGCTTCGTTTTTTTTCATGCTTTCTTTTTCTAAACTCATCGATACTCAAATTTCTTGCAATAGAGTACAACCACGTATAAAACCCTGATTTCCCTTCAAACTGTTCTACACTTCGATAGGCCTTTAGGAAAGCTTCCTGCAAGATATCGTCAGGTTCAACATTGCTTCCGGCCAGGTATGCCGTCATAGCACGATGGAGTCTTGGATACAGCTCTGGAATCTGTTTTTTAAACTCATCTTTACTGCTGCTCATCAAAACTCCATCGTGTCTGAGTCAACCTTATTGTCTGTTCTGGCGGCGGTTTCCCTGTCCCTGATTCATTCCCCGGTTTTGTCGGGTTTGCCGGTTATTCATAAACTGCATTAAATTTTCGTATTCCTCTACTGTCAAAATGGATTTTAATTCATCTCGATCAGACTGCATTTTTTCCATCAACTGCTGTCTTTCATCTGCATTCACAGAATTTGGATTTTCAATCATTTTCAGCTGTAACTGATGTCGTTGATCGGCGTGGCTATTCATAACTTCAAGAACAGCATCTCTTTTTTCACCCTCAAGTTCTGCAAGCTCCACAATTTTCTGGTGACGAACAGTTGTGTATCTGTGAGAAAAATCGGCCTTCTCTTTCATCAACTCCTTAAGTTGATTCATTTGGCTATCCGAAAGTACGCTTTTCAATATAGTATTTGTGTGCTGTCCGCGAACATTTTCGCCCTGCCGAACCTGGCGTTGTTGCTGACTCCTGTTAGCCCTGTTGTTCCGCATTCTAGCTGACCGCATCGTTTCGCGGAATTGCAGCTGTTTCTCAGTAATACCGGCAAGCTGTTCGTCTGTAATGTCGATCTCATCGCCATACATGGTTACAATTTGCTGTATACCGGGAGTCATTACTCCACGATTTTGCATATTCTGTGCCTGAATACCAACGGTGCTAAAACATAAGATAATCAGAAGAATTCCTAACTTTTTCATTGTCTTCACCACTATTTTTAGTTGTTATCGTTAATCTGTTGGTTAGACGTACACAATTCATAATGGTTTGAAATTGTCTTAATCCGATTATTCAATATTTTTCCTTTCCGATTCTTTCAATCACACGCATTTCTCTTCAGGTTTGATGTGACTTTGCTTACCTTTACTATCTTAATTTAGATTGAATACAGTTTATCACGTGAATTCCAATTTATCGAAATATGATGCAGTAGTTGTTGGCTCCGGACCCAACGGGTTGGCGGCCGCAATTCGTTTGGCTCTGGAAGGACTCAAAGTGAAAGTTGTCGAGGCTTCTGAGACGGTTGGCGGAGGCATGCGCACGAAAGAACTAATATCTGCCGGCTACAAACATGATGTCTGTTCGGCCATTCACCCATTGGCGGTTTCTTCTCCCTTTTTAAAAAAGTTACCGTTAAGTAACTATGGTTTAGAATGGATCAAACCCGAATACGCCGCAGCTCATCCGCTCGACGACGGTGAAGCCGCTTTTTTAAGCCATGATCTTTCTGAAACTGCTTTTTTATTGGGTGAAGATGAAGAGACATACAAAAAGCTTGTTTCACCAATCGTAAATAAATGGGATAATCTAACAGAGGATTTTCTCGGCCCCCTGTCAATTCCAAAGCATCCCCTCTCTCTTGCATCTTTTGGGTTGAAAGGATTGTTGCCTGCGTCACTGCTCAAACGAAAATTTAAGACTGAGAAAGGACAGGCACTTTTTGCCGGTATGGCTGCTCACAGCATTTTACCGCTTAACTCAGTTGCAACATCCGCCATAGGCTTGGTTTTCTATGGAGCTGCACACACGGGCGGTTGGCCACTTCCGAAAGGTGGATCTCAAAATATTGCCGATGCAATGGCCGGCTACTTCCTATCTTTAGGCGGAGAAATTGAAACGAGCCACAGAGTATCATCCCTGAAAGATATTCCCGAAACCAAAACGATACTTTTCGATTTAACACCAAAACAGGTCATTAGAATTGCGGGTGATGTCTTACCCCCTTCATACAAGAACAAACTCTCTACGTTTAGATACGGATCCGGTGTTTTTAAAGTTGACTACATCTTAAAATCTCCTGTTCCCTGGAGGGATGAAAACTGTTTGAAAGCGGGCACTGTTCATCTGGGTGGAAAATTTGAGGAAATTGCAGAATCTGAAAAAATGATATCTGAGGGTATTCATTCAGATAACCCTTTCGTACTGGTAGCCCAACAGAGCCTTTTTGATAAAACACGAACACCTGAAGATAAACATACGCTCTGGGCCTACTGCCACGTACCAAACGGTTCAACCCGGGATATGACTGAAATCATTGAAAATCAGATTGAGCGCTTTGCACCTGGTTTCAAAGATGTGATTGAATCGAGGTTTGCAATGAACACAGCAGATTTCGAGAATTATAACGAGAACTATATTGGCGGAGACATAAACGGCGGACGACAGGATATCACTCAGTTATTTTCAAGGCCCGTAAGTTTTATTGATCCTTACAATATTCCGGCAAAAGGACTTTACTTCTGTTCTTCATCCACTCCTCCCGGCGGAGGGGTTCATGGTATGTGTGGTTTTCACGCAGCAAACTCTGTTCTTAAAAATGAATTTGGAAGAAGTAAGTCAGATTGGAATTTCAACCTATGATTCAAAATCTGATTGAGCTCACAAAGAAAAGCAAGCTTTTCGATCGATCTGAGTCTGATAGCTCGGGCTCCGGCTGGTGGAATATCGTAACGATTGCAATTGCACTTTTGGTTTCCATTCCTGTTCTAACCGTTGCTGCAAACATCTTTATTCCAAGCGGCGATATCTGGCAACATCTTGCCTCTACGGTTTTACCCGATTATGTTAAAAACTCCATTTTACTGATGTTTGGAGTAGGTTTTGGCGTCTTTATTTTGGGTGTAGGATCGGCCTGGCTTGTAACCATGTGCCGTTTTCCCGGCAGTAAATGGTTCAATTGGATGCTCATTCTGCCAATGGCCGTTCCAGCATATTTAATGGCTTACACCTATACTGATTTTCTCTCATTTACGGGACCGTTTCAAATACTCTTACGCGATCTTACCGGCTGGGGTTTGGGCGACTATTACTTTCCCAATGTCCGTTCAATTGGCGGTGCAATTTTAATGATGTCGTTTGTCTTTTTCCCTTATGTGTATCTTTTAACTCGTGCGGCTTTCCTTGAACAATCATCTTCTCTTCTTGAAGCAAGCAGAAGCCTTGGAGCATCACCATTTGAAAGTTTTTATAAAATTGCCCTCCCCCTGGCAAGACCATCCATTGCCGCCGGAATGGCGCTTGCTTTGATGGAAACCCTGAACGATTTCGGTACGGTGGATTACTTCGGCGTTCAGACCTTTACAACAGGAATTTATCGAACCTGGTTTGGTTTGGGAGAACGGGCTGCTGCGGCTCAGTTATCGGGATTTCTCCTCATATTCATTCTTTTCCTGATACTGATAGAACGATGGAGCAGGAATAAAATGAATGTCCGGCAAAACAGTACCGGTCGGTTTAAACAACTTTTTGTTTATGATCTGACGGGATGGAAAGCGTGGGCTTCTACCCTGTTTTGTTCCATTCCTGTATTGGCCGGGTTTTTAATTCCCGTTTCTATTCTTACAGACATGATGATCGCAAACTTTGATGTAGCCGTAGATACTCGGTTTATTCAATTTAGCATCAACACAATTTTAGTAGCTTCCATAGCCGGGGTTCTTGCTCTCTTAGTGGCTCTGATAATGGCCTATGGCGTACGTTTAAATCCAAATTATTTAACTAAATTTTCAACGAGAATCGGCTCCATGGGATATGCTATTCCGGGTTCCGTAATTGCAGTCGGTATCCTGATACCATTTGGGTGGGTTGATAACACCATCGATAGCTGGCTACGCGAAAATATGGGGATCTCATCCGGACTCATTTTAAGCGGGACCATTTTTGCTCTTATCTTTGCATATGTTGTTCGCTTTTTAGCCGTAGCATTTAATACGGTAGAAGCCAGTCTTGGCAAAATTACAAACAATATGGATGAAGCTGCTGAAGGGATGGGATATAGCTTTGGGAAAATTCTTCGCAAAATTCACATACCGATGATGTCAGGCAGTCTTTTTGCTGCCATCATGCTTGTAGTAGTGGATGTGATCAAAGAGCTGCCCGCTACACTTATCGTAAGACCCTTTAACTTTGATACGCTTGCAGTGCAGGTCTATCGGCTGGCTTCTGACGAGAGACTGGCTGAGTCGTCCGGAGCGGCGTTAGCAATTATATTGGTAGGATTAGTTCCGGTAATGATTTTGAGCCGTTCTATCGCCAAAACCAGGAAAACATCAAAAAAGAACAGTCCGAAAAGTTAACTTCTCTTTTGGCGGTAGATAGGAACGTTTGAGCAGGCCTCACCGTACATCAACTTTTTAACATGCGGAAGTAATTTTTTGGTAGCCTCCATATAAACATCAGAACTGATGTCCATTTTACTGCAACCTTTAAGCAGTACAAACTTATCCTGATACTGCTTCCAGTCTACGTCAGATAATTTTCGGGTGAGCAGTTCATGTAATACATCTTCACTGTTTCCAAAGAGTACATCTTCTGCATGTGGATAAGCGTATTGCACAATCAACATGAATGCCCACTTGGGTAAAATTGCATCTGTAGAACAAAAAATCGCCAGATGTTCACCTTCATAATGAGACCAATCGTGTTGTTCCAATTTCTCTCTGTACTCCTTCTCTTTCAAAATCAATCCCTGAAAAAGAAAGTCTTTGATATCAAGTTCATGAACATCAATCCCTGCCGCGAGCTTTTCCAGGTCTACGGTTTCAAGTTTTGATTGCTTCACCTTATTTACAATTTCCGTCATAGTTGAATGGGTATTGAGTAGAAAGTAGTGGGTAGTATGTATTTGAAAATCTTACTGAATGGCAGGATATATAAAATGCTTAGTACACAATACTCACTACTTGCTACAAATAGATTAAAGTGAAAAAGACTCTCCGCAAGAACAGCTTCTTACGGCATTCGGATTAATAAAATGGAAGCCCTGCCCTTGTAAGCCATCAGAATAGTCAAGGTTTGTGCCGGCCAGATAAAGGAAGCTTCTTGTATCCACTACAATTTTTATTCCATGCGCCTCAAACTCCTTATCCTCCTTGGTGATCTCTTTTTTGCTGTCAAAATCAAGATCGTAGGTTAGACCTGAACAGCCACCACTCACAACAGATACCCGCAGAGGAGTATCTTCTGAAATATCCTGTTCGTTACGGATCTGATGAATTCGTTTTGCCGCACGATCGCTAATTGAAATAGACATGGTTTTCCTGCTTTTTAAATCGATATAAACTTCTCTGATTCAATTAAACGGAAATAACCTGAATTTCAGGGTCGATCCGTTTTACCATACTCTCAATGGCATAAAGTGTACCTGAGGTAGCTGTTGGACATGTACCACAAGCTCCCTGGTAGTGAACCTTAAGGCGGTTCCCATCAAGCCCTAAGATTTTCAATCCGCCGCCATCTGCGAGAAGATAAGGTCGAACCTGCTCATCCAGCATTTGATTAATCTGCTGAAGCCGTGGATCGTCTGTATCCTGAACTTCTTTTGTAGCGTGTACTTCTTCGTCTTCGGTCAGATCCAGCTGTGGTTTTGCTTCCCGAATTGGTGGCGCCAGTTTTCGGAGCAGTTCAGACCAAACAGCGTTTCCATCCTGAGTAACAGTAATATATTTGTCTACATAGTAGACATTAATCACATGATCAATATCAAAAAGGGATTTGGCCAATTCATCATGCTCAGCCTCTCCGCTGTTTTCAAATGATCTGGTGACACCGTTGGTAAGGGGTTCTCCCAATACAAATCGCATCGCATCGGGATTTGGTGTACGTTCTATTTCTTTAATTTTGGGCATAGCTTATCACCTTTTTATTAGTAAAACGATTTAAATGAGATATTATTTAAAATTGGTTTAAATATAAACGGTTCTTTACTCAAAAAAACTCTTCGCATATCGGATAGCATTAATGAGTCGATCTACTTCCTCTTTTGTGTTGTAAAAAGAGAAAGAAGCCCTTGCTGTAGAGGGAACATTAAAGCGCTTCAAAATAGGTTGCGCACAGTGATGCCCCGTTCGTACGGCTATTCCTTCTTTGTCTATAATTGTACCAATATCTGTTGCGTGAATTCCATCAATTACAAAAGAACAGACAGAAGCCCGTTGATCGGAATTTCCAATAAATCTCAGTCCTTTAATTTTTTTAAGTTCACTTACAGCATGCTCTACCAGCTCCTGTTCGCGGGCTGCAATATTATCCATTCCTATCTGGTTCAGATAGTCGATTGCAGCTCCAAGACCTATTCCAGCAGCTATCGGCGGTGTCCCGGCTTCAAATCGAAATGGTGGTACATTATAAGTTGTCTCTTCAAATGAGACCTTATCAATCATATCTCCGCCACCTCTGTATGGAGGCATTGCTTCCAGCAGTTCTTTCTTTCCGTAGAGAATTCCAAACCCTGTGGGGCCGCACATCTTATGGGCTGAAAAAGCAAAGAAATCACACCCGATCTCCTGCACATCAACTTTTTGATGTGGCACGGATTGAGCGCCATCAATCAACACAGCTGCCCCTTGTTCATGAGCACGTTCTGTAATCTCTTTCACCGGGTTTACGGTTCCAAGTGCATTTGAGACATGAACGACTGCCACAATCTTTGTGCGATCACTCAAAAGAGATTTGTAAGCATCCATATCCAGATCACCGGAATCAGTCACCGGAATCACTTTGATCTTCGCGCCGGTTCTTTCCGCGACCATTTGCCAGGGCACAATATTCGCGTGATGTTCCATTTCAGTAAGGATAATCTCATCACCCTTCTTTAAAACAGATCCGCCGTAACTGTTCGCTACCAGATTGATGGAATCCGTAGTGCCGGTTGTGTAGACAATTTCACTTTCAGAATCTGCATTGATGAAATCCCTCACCTTTTTACGGGTCTCTTCGAAAGCATCTGTCGCTTTCTGGCTAAGCGTATGAATACCGCGATGAACGTTTGCATGCTCCTTTCGATGATAGTCATCTATTCGCTTTGCAACCTGAACAGGCATCTGACTGGATGCCGCATTATCCAGATATACCAAAGGTTTTCCATTGATTTCCTGATCAAGAACAGAAAAATCCTTCCTGATTTTTAAGAAATCAACTGCCGGTATGTCTTTTACTGCTTGTGCCATAGTGAATTAAAAAATATCGATACTCCCTTAAATAGGGAAGATTTGGGGTGCGTTGTAATTTTCTTATCTAAATTCAATACACCCCTCAATCCCCTCTCTGGAGGGAAGTTTTAGGCTGTTATTTTCGTAACATTGTTTGCTTTGGTATATCTGTACACTTCATCAATCAATAGTTTGTGAACAGATTCTACTTTCATGTTTTCAATCGTTTCGAGTGCAAAAGCGTACGTCAGAACCTCTTTCGCCTTCTCTTCAGTCATTCCCCTGCTTTGGAGGTAAAAAACCTCTTCCGGATCCAGCTGTCCAATGGTTGCTCCGTGTGAACAGAGTACATCATCAGCAAAAATTTCAAGCTGAGGTTTGGTGTTAACCAATCCATCAACGGAGAGAAGAAGGTTTCTATTCTCCTGAAAGGAATCGATTTTCTGAGCATCCCGGCGTACAAAAATCTTACCGTTAAAAATGCTGTGCGCTTTGCCGTTTACAACTACTTTGTGCAGCTGGTGACTATTTGCATGAGAAAATCGGTGATCCATCACAGAATGTGTATCCGCAATCTGATCTCCGTCAATCAGAACAAGGCCGTCTAGAGTAAAATCTACTTCCTCATCTTCCTGAACCACACGCGGCTCGTTTCTGGAGAGCTTTGCACCCAGTGTGATCGTATAGGAGTGGTATTCTGCATTTTTTTCAACATATGCGATCGGGCGAGATACGTGCAGTGCACTTCGATTATCTCGCTGAATTCGAACATGGTGAATATGTGCTTTTTGCTTTGCCTTTACCTCACATACAGGAATTGTCATGTATGTGTTTTCTGACAACCCGATATGTTCTTCAATAATCGTCACATCCGATTCCTCCTCAGCCACAACCAACATTCTCGGCGTTGCTATGTAAGCCTGCTTGGAGTCTGTGTAGAGATTTAAAATCTGAATTGGAGCCTCAGCCTTTGCACCTTTTTCAAGATGGATAAATGCTCCATCTTCGAACATCAACCCGTTAAACGGTACAAAAATATCATTTTCGTAGTTAACCAGTTTGTTCAAATATTCTTCAGTTGCTTTGTGATCTGCATAATCAGCCAGATTTCCAAAAGTAACTCCATTGCCTAGTCCTCCAATTGAAGAGTATTTCTCCTGGTAGGTCCCATTGATGAACACCAATCGACTTCTGTCTGATTCAGGAATATAATACTGCTCAATGTCAGCGGCAGGTAGTGTGCCAGCTTCGCTGAAGGGCACAAAATCTGTTCGTGTGAACGGTTTCAGATCTGTGAATCTCCACTCTTCAATTCTTTTATGAGGGAAATTCGTCGTATTCAGGTCCTGAAAACTTTTCTCACGTATCCCGGCCCAGTTCTCAGTTTCGGGTGAATGCTTTGAAAGCCGGTGCAAAATTGATGGTTCAACCCTGGTAGGATGTGCCATTACTTCGCCTCTCCGTTTACGGTTGCATGTTCTACTAACCAGTCGTAACCCTTCTCTTCCAACTCGAGAGCCAGTTCTTTCTTTCCACTCTTCACAATTCTGCCGCCAAGCATTACGTGAACAAAATCGGGCTCGATGTAGTTAAGTAAGCGTTGGTAATGCGTAATGAGTACAACAGCATTATCTTCTCCATGGAGCTGATTTATTCCGTTTGATACAACTTGCAATGCATCAATATCTAAACCTGAATCGGTTTCATCGAGAAGAGAAAGTTTAGGCTGAAGTACAGCCATCTGGAAGATTTCATTTTTCTTCTTCTCACCGCCTGAGAATCCGGCATTTACACTTCTTTCCAGGAATTCAGGGTTCATTTCAATCAGGTCGAGTTTATTCTTTACATAGTCTTCAAACTCAAGGGGATCCAGCTCTTCGCGCCCCATGGATGCTGCAATCGTGTTGTAAGACTCGCGCAGCAGTGTATTATTTGTTACACCGGGTACTTCTACCGGGTATTGAAAAGCAAGAAACATTCCTTTGTGTGCTCTTTCATCCGGATCAAGCTCCAATATGCTTTCACCGTCAAAGAGGATATCACCTTTCGTAACTTCATACTCAGGATGACCGGCCACTACTTTTGAAAGGGTACTTTTACCGCTTCCGTTTGGACCCATTATGGCATGAATTTCTCCTTTATTCACTTTGAGGTTTACCCCCTTCAGGATCTCAATCCCTTCACCCTCAACTTCTACATGTAAATCTTTAAGTTCTAACACAGTTGTATGATTTAGTTTTGTTTGTTTTTAAAATGTTATGCGTCCCCTCTTGAGAGGGGGCAGGTCTGCAAGCGTTTAGCGGCAGACAAGAGGTGTGTTCATTTCTGCTTCCATATCTTGAATTGAAAACTGTCAAACACCCCTCCCCCCCGACAAAAAACTGTCGGAGTACTCCCCTCAAGGGGAGATTTATTTTACCCTACACTACCTTCCAGCTTAATGCCAAGAAGTTTATTGGCTTCCACGGCAAACTCCATCGGGAGCTCTTTCAATACTTCTTTTGCGAAACCGTTCACGATCAATGAAATCGCGTCGTCTTCACTGAGCCCTCTCTGCTGGAGGTAGAAAATCTGATCTTCGCCTACCCGAGAAGTCGTCGCTTCGTGCTCAACTTTACCGGTTGGATTGGCAGATTCTATATAAGGAAACGTATGCGCCCCACAAGTCTGTCCAATCAGCATTGAATCGCATTGCGAATAATTCCGGGCGTTATCAGCTTTCTTACTAAATTTTACCTGACCACGATAACTATTATCAGATTTACCGGCTGAGATACCTTTAGAGATAATCGTACTCTTGGTATTTTTTCCAAGGTGAATCATCTTGGTACCGGTATCTGCTTGCTGTCTGTTATTTGTTACAGCTACAGAATAGAACTCACCGACTGAATTGTCGCCCTGAAGAATTACACTTGGATATTTCAGCGTAACAGCTGATCCGGTCTCAAGCTGAGTCCAGGAAATTTTAGAATTATCTCCGCGGCACGCACCTCGCTTTGTAACAAAGTTATAGATACCACCTTTCCCCTCTTCATCACCGGAATACCAGTTCTGAATGGTAGAGTATTTAATCTCTGCATTTTCAAGTGCCACGAGTTCAACTACAGCGGCATGGAGCTGGTGCTCATCATACATTGGTGCTGTACAACCCTCGAGGTAACTCACATGACTATTATCTTCAGCGATGATGAGTGTACGTTCAAACTGTCCAGAATTCATATTGTTGATCCGGAAATAAGTAGAAAGCTCCATAGGACAGATGGTATCCTTAGGTACATAGCAGAACGACCCGTCTGAAAATACTGCGGAATTCAATGCTGCATAGAAGTTATCGCGTGCAGGGACAACAGAGCCCATGTACTTCTTCACAAGTTCAGGGTGATTCTTAATTGCTTCAGATATCGAGCAGAAAATTACACCCGCTTCAGCCAGTTTTTCCTTAAATGTGGTAAAGATCGACACACTGTCAAAAACTGCGTCAACAGCAACACCGGAAAGAGCTTTTTGCTCTTCGAGAGGAATTCCAAGTTTTTCGTACGTTTCACGAATTTTGGGATCAACCTCATCCAGGCTATCCAGTTTGGGCTTATTTTTTGGTGCAGAGTAATACTGCAACGTATCAAATTTCGGTTTTTCGTATGTAGCATTAAACCAATCCGGCTCTTCCATTTCTGTCCAGGCACGATACGCCTTCAGACGGAATTCAGTCATCCACTCCGGTTCATCCTTTTTCTCGGAGATCAGCCGTACTACATCCTCATTAATACCTTTAGGGAAATCCTCGTATTCAACTTCGGTAGAAAAGCCATACTTGTACTCTTCGCCGATCATTGTTTCTAGAGCTTTAGTTTCACTCATGTTTATCTGTTTTGAAGCTTAACTGTTATCTATTTCTTGTATTGTAACGCTCAAAGAAAGCCTGAAGTTCTCTCAAATCGAGCATTTTCTTAACTATCTTTATTTGGAATGAATAAAGATAAGAAAAATGTGCGCGTTCTTAAAGCAAAACCCAAGCTGAAATAAAGAACGTATTTTGGCACAACAATCTCCAATCGAATGAAGCTATAATGCTAATAGGAGGAAACAAATTAGCCGACTTTTTGGCTAATTAAAGAAGCCACACAAGCCGTGTTTACAATATCATCCACTGAACAGCCTCTTGAGAGATCCATAAATGGTTTTGAAAGTCCCTGTAAAATCGGACCGGTTGCCGTAGCCCCGGCCAAACGCTCCGTAATTTTATAAGCGATATTCCCTGCATCCAGATTTGGAAAAATATAGACATTGGCTTCTCCTCCAACCTCAGAGTTGGGTGCTTTCCGCTGGGCTACCGAGGGAACAAATGCTGTATCAAACTGAAGTTCTCCGTCCATTTTCCAGTCAGGTTTATTTCTCTTTGCTCTTTGATATGCTTTCTGCACCAGTTCTACTTTTTCGTGCTGGGCACTTCCTTTTGTAGAAAAAGATAGAAATGCGATCCTTGGTTCCTCACCGGTTAACAGACGATGTGTATCACCTGCATCAAGAGCTATTGAAGCGAGCTGATCTGAGTCGGGATAGGGAACCACCGCACAATCGGCATAGGTGAACACGTTGCCATCGGGCATTTCCATCAAGAACGTACTTGAAACCAGTTGCGACCCCTTAGCCACCCCCACTGTCCTAAGAGCTGATACGATCACCTGACCTGTTGACGCAACTGAGCCGGCAACGGCCGCATCGGCTTTTCCGGTATCGAGCATCCACCCTCCCGTAAATAGTGAATTCAGGCTTATATCGCGGAGCTGCTCATCCGTTGGGTTTTTGTGAGCTAGTTTCTTTTTGAAATATTCAAACTTTTCATCATCAAAATCTGAATTTTTATATGGTTTGATAACTACGGAATCCGGCAGATCCACTTCATGTTTATCTGCCAAAGTTGAAATGACTTCCTCATTCCCTAAAAGAATTGGTTCCGCAAGTCCCATGCCGCTCATTATGGCAGCAGCTTTGAGCACGCGCACATCAATCTCCGCTTCCGGAAAAACAACACGTTTTTTAATAGATGATGCTTTATCTCTGATCTCTTCTTTTAAACTCATATTAAATCAATAGTAATATTGTAATTATTGTTAGTACAATTCCTGTCCACTGAATGATCGTTAATCTATCACCCCATTTTAAAATTCCCAGCAAAGTACCACCTAATACTGTAAGCACATTTACACTGCTGTAAACAACAGCTCCATTCATGAGTTCCAGAGCTTCAATCAGAAATATAGCCGTGTAAAGATTGGGTATCCCTACTGCAATCCCCAACAAAATTTCTACCTTTTTCAGCTTCCAGTTTCCTCTTACTAAAACTACAAGCAATCCGATTAAAAATGCAGTAAAAAAAACAATACCCATGAAGTGCTCTTTACCTAGTATTGATGAGAATTCAACCTCATAAATTTTCAGAGAAGAGTCACCCAAACCGGTACCGATAAAAAGCAGTACCAGCAACCATGCTACACTAAACGGTTCCCTTAACATTTTACGCTTATTGGGCAAAAGCAGAAAAAGCGTTACAAACACTAACACTACTCCAACCCATTGACGAAAGCTTAGAAGCTCCAGGTACCAGGCTGTAGTTAACAACACAGGAACAATAAGGGAAATTCGCATAGCCGCCACACTGATTCCCACTCCATTGTAGTGAACAGATTTACTGTATATAAAAAAGTTTGCGATAAAGATTACCCCTACAATAGTACCTAAGGCAATCGCATACATTCCCTCTGAGAAATCCAGCCGGCTGATCTGATCAAAACCGGTGGTTGATACCGCAATAATGGTTGCAGTCAGGTAGTTCACCGTTAGCACCCGAAGGGTGTTGAATTTATTGTTTTCTGCAACCTTTAGAAGATGGGCGATGAGTACTGAAGAGGCTGCACAGAGTATGATATACAACCAGCCTGTAATCATTGGGCTAAATTCAGATTCAAATTTCCGAATGCCTGAACTTCCTGTGGCTGGTCCTGGAGACGTCTGGATGTGTAATCGACATTTCGATCAAGATGATTTACTAAATCGGACATTCTGGTTTTCCGCTGCTGTATCGCTTCAGCAAGAAAGTAGTTGAATATGGAGTGCCTTTTATTACCATCCAGGATACCGGAATAAATAGAAGATTGTTGTCCGGGACGATTGCTGAACACAACTACTGAATTTGGCAGGTCCCTTATAATATTATTTGCTGTGCGCTGCAGTAAACCTGACGAACCATTTCTGTTTAACTGATTTGAAGTTTGCTGGTCACGAGCAGAGTAGTCCAGATCAATAAACAGAAATAGAGAGCCCGGATTCATTCTTTTCAATTCGGAAAAGATCTCTGTAACCGGTATTAAGTTTTCACCCTGATCATTATCTGTAATAAGATGAATGGAGGGCTGATTATTAAGCTCCCGAACGGTCCCAAAACCGCTCAGATAAACATAAAGAGACCCTTCTCCATCCATTCCTTCTACTTCCTCTAACTGAGATGAAATCTGTTGTTCTGTAATTGTAGCGATTTGATCATCTTGTAACCTAAATGATGAATTCAAGTAAGTTTCAAATAGCTGATGATCACGCTTCAGATATTGTCTTTGGTCATAGTTATTATTCAAACCGTTTGATATGATCAGGCCTCTGTCTGATGAATTATTAGGTTTAAGTACAGGCATTGAGTGTTCAACGTCGATTTCTCCAAAAGGAAGTTCAGCAAATTCAAATACTAAAGCTGATCCGGAATCTGCCGTGCTGAGCCATTCAATGCTGCCACTCTCTTTTCGGACAAAGTACTCACTACCTTCATATTGAACCCGGTAAAAGTCATCTGTATCTTCATCCATCAGCTCCAGAAAACTACCCTGTCCTATTTCGGTTGCAATATTCAAATCCCCACCCTCGGGTGTACTTCGAAGATTGGCTACCAATGAATTTATATTCAGATAGGGAGCCAAAAACTGAGCCGTTGGTACTGTAAATTCATTACCTAAACCGTCATGACTCAACAAAATCCTTACTTCTGAATCTCTGTCAATTTTCCCACGCATCTCATCAGCAAATGACCCAAGGTTTAGTTCCAGCTCACCATTCTCTACCGGCACCTCTTCTTGTGAAAACAGCGCTTCTTCATGCAGAAAAATGTTAACATCGACATACACCGAATCGTCCGGCTCTATTTTTACAGAATCTCTTCTTGCCTC
>NZ_JAWLDW010000006.1:52645-58089 GCF_041686455.1 Rhodohalobacter sp. | reverse complement strand
CGCTGCCGTTAATGTCGTCTTACCGTGGTCTACATGACCAATCGTCCCTATGTTTACGTGCGGCTTACTCCGCTCAAACTTCTCTTTTGCCATGGTAAATTTCTTTTTTAGTAGTTATTAAGCTTGTTGTTCAATGATTTCCTGAGCTTTTGAGTCAGGTACCGGCACATATTCAGAGAACTCCATAGAATATGCTGCACGGCCTTGTGTAAGTGATCGAAGATCTGTTGAATAACCAAACATTTCTGAAAGCGGTACTTTAGCCTGCACAACAGAACCTTCTACATTATTATCCATTTTCTGGATGATACCGCGTCGACCATTTACATCACCGATTACATCACCCATAAATTCTTCTGGTGTTGTAATCTCTACTGCCATTACTGGTTCAAGTAGTTCTGGACCGGCCTTTTTTGCTGAATTTCTGAATGCCAATTTAGCACAGAGTTCAAAACTAACCTGATCGGAGTCAACATCATGGTAAGAACCATCAAACAGTCTCACTCCAATTTTTTGTACAGGATAATTTGCCTGTATACCATTCTTCATTGCTTCACGGAATCCTTTTTCAACAGAGGGGATAAACTCACGTGGAATATTACCACCAACAATCTCATTGATGAATTTGAAATCTTCATCAACTGACACTTTTTTGTCATCATCTGCAAATTGCTCAAAGTGCTCGAGTGGTCCGATTTCAAATGAAATATCAGCAAATTTACCACGTCCACCTGTTTGCTTCTTGTAAACTTCGCGGTGTTCGAAAGGTTTAGAAATCGTTTCACGATAGGAAACCTGTGGCTGACCTACATTCGCCTCAACTTTAAATTCTCGTCTGAGTCGGTCTACAATAATTTCAAGGTGAAGCTCACCCATTCCGGCAACGGTTGTCTGACCTGTTTCTTCGTCAGTTGTAACCTGGAATGTAGGATCCTCTTCAGCAAGCTTTACAAGACCTGTAGTCAATTTCTCAGCATCGGCTTTAGACTTAGGTTCAATCGCCAGCTTAATAACAGGCTCAGGAAATGTAATCTGTTCAAGAATTATTGGGTCATCCACATCACAAAACGTGTCACCCGTATTCACTTTTTTAACACCTACAGCTGCTGCAATGTCGCCGGCACGTACAATGTCGATATCTTTTTTGTCATTCGCGTGCATCTCAAGTATGCGACCTACACGCTCTCGATCACCTGTAGTCGAGTTCAATATATATGACCCCTTTTCAAGCTGACCGGAATAAACGCGGAAGAATGTAAGCTTACCAACATATGGGTCAGTAGCAATCTTAAATGCGAGAGCGGAAAAAGGCTCATCTACACTTGGATTTCGCTTCATCGTCCGGGTTTCATCTTTTGGATCAATACCGTCTACAGCCTCTACATCAAGAGGACTCGGTAGATATTCAATTACTTTATCCAGCAGTACCTGTACTCCTTTATTCTTAAGAGCTGTACCACAAAGTACCGGTGTAATATCGCGTGCCAAAGTTGCTTTTCTAATGGCACTGTTAATTTCTTCTTCAGAAATTTCTTCTTCCATCAGGTATTTTTCCATCAACTCATCATCATGATCAGCGATGTTCTCAAGCATGAGCTTTCTAAACTCTTCAGCTTTTGTTTTGAGATCTTCTGGGATGTCAACGATTTCGTACTTAGCACCTAAAGACTCATCATCCCAAACAATTCCCTGCATATTGATCAGGTCCACAATACCTTTGAAGTTTTCCTCAGCACCAATAGGAATCTGAATTGGAATTGGATTCGCGCTTAGTTTATCACGCATTTGATCAATTACGTTGTAAAAATCTGCACCGGTACGGTCCATCTTATTAACAAACGCCATCCGCGGAACCTTATACTTATTAGCCTGACGCCATACAGTTTCAGATTGTGGTTGAACAGCACCTACAGAGCAAAACACTGCAACAGAACCATCCAATACACGGAGAGAACGCTCCACCTCAACGGTAAAGTCAACGTGACCCGGCGTGTCAATGATATTTATTCTATGATCCTTCCAAATACAGTGTGTAGCAGCGGATGTAATTGTAATACCACGCTCTTGCTCCTGCTCCATCCAGTCCATAGTGGCCGCACCATCATGAACTTCACCCAATCGGTGACTTCGCCCGGTGTAAAAAAGAACACGCTCCGTAACGGTAGTCTTACCGGCGTCAATATGAGCCATAATACCGATATTTCGCGTTCTGCGAATTCGGTCTATAATTTTCGGGTCGGTTTTTGTCGTTGCTTCAGACATGAAATTGTGTATTTAAATACTAAAATTTTTAAAATCGGAAATGAGCGAAAGCTTTGTTTGCCTCTGCCATTCGATGTGTTTCATCTTTCTTACGAACCGCTCCGCCTTCATTTTTTGAGGCATCAATCAGTTCACGGCTCAAGCGAATCGCCATCGACTTGTCGGTTCTTTGACGAGACGCCCGAATAAGCCATCTCATTCCAAGCGCTGTTCCTCTTTCAGAACGAACTTCCATTGGCACCTGGTAAGTAGCACCACCTACACGGCGACTCTTAACTTCAACTACCGGAGACGCATTAGATAAAGCCGTTCTAAACACTTCAATTGGTTCTTCACCGGTTTTTTCTTCAATAATTTCAAACGCTTGATATAAAATCTTTCTTGCAACGCCTTTCTTGCCGTCACGCATCAAGCTATTCACAAACCGTGTAACCAATTTGTCGTTAAATATTGGATCCGGTTGTATTTCTCTTTTTTCTGCTGTTTTTCTGCGCATAATCTCTAAAGATTAAAAATCCCTGTGTTAACCTTTTGGTTTCTTAGTACCGTAATGGCTTCTTCCCTGTTTACGATCGTCAACGCCGGCGGTATCAAGTGTACCACGAACAATGTGGTAACGCACACCGGGGAGATCCTTCACACGGCCACCTCGAATCAACACAATACTGTGCTCCTGCAAGTTGTGACCTTCACCAGGGATATAAGCTGTTACTTCATAGCCATTCGTTAATCGAACTCTTGCTACCTTACGCAGAGCTGAGTTAGGCTTCTTTGGTGTTGTTGTGTAAACACGGGTACAAACACCACGTCTTTGTGGGCAGTTTTGCAGCGCAGGCGATGTTGTTTTCTTCACCTTGCTTTTTCTGCCGTTTCTAATAAGTTGTTGTATTGTAGGCACGAGTTTTACCAGTTTGGTTTCGTAAAATCAAGAGCTGATAAAGATAGCAATTAAACCATCGTATATGCAAAATATTTATCAATTTTTTTTCCTTTTTGGTATGAAAATTCTATATAGTATTCAAAACTTGTCATAAACGGCTTTTTAAGTGAAAAATTATTATCCAATTGTTATATAACACTATATCAATTTGAAACTTCTTGAACTACATAATCTGAGCCAAAAAAGGCTCGTTGCTCTACAGTCTGTTGGAATCCATCACCCCGAAGATCTTTTGATGTTTTTCCCGCGCAGATATCTGGATAAATCCAACTTTAAACCCATCGGCTTACTAAGAGAAACCGGTGAACCTGTATCGGTTGCCGGTAAAGTGCAATCAGTAAATGTAACCGGCTATAAAAACAAGAAAAGACTGGAGGTTATTATTCAGGATAATAGCGGCTCTATGAAAGTAGCCTACTTCAAGGGTTGGAAATATTTCATCAACCGCTTCAAAAAAGGTGAATGGGTTGCGCTTTATGGTACAGTTAAACGCTATGGGCGATATATGAGCATGGCACACCCGGAAGTTGATCAGATTTCAGGACCTGACGATGTTGACCAGTTTAAAACATTAACTCCCATCTATCCAAGCAATAAACACTTTTCAAAAGCATACATTACCAATCAACTGCTTGCAGACTGGATTCAACAAATTTTAAATTCAACTACCGTTCCTGAATTTTTACCTGAAGCCATTCTTAATCGTTACAATTTCCCCAAAAGAGATCCTGCGTTCAGGGCCATTCATAAACCAGAGACTCAACAGCAGGCGAATAAAGCGCTCGAACGTTTCAAGTATGAGGAGTTCTTTCTGTTTGAGCTTAGCATGGCTAAAATTAAAAGCATACGCATAACAAGAGCTCAAGGAAAAGTTTTGGAGCCCGGTGAACTCACAAAAAAATTCTTTAACGAGCAGATTCCATTTGAGCTTACCGACGGGCAGAAGAACTCTTTAAAAGATATTCGTATTAACCTGCAATCCGGAAAGCAAATGAACCGCCTGATTCAGGGCGATGTGGGCGCCGGCAAAACAGTTGTTGCTATCGGATCCATGTTGATGGCTGTGGATAATGGTATGCAGGCGGCAATGATGGCTCCGACAGAAATCCTGGCCGAGCAGCACTATCACACGATCAAGGAGTATCTGGAGCCGCTCGGTATCAATCATAGGTTAATTACGGGTAGCCAGTCTTCCGCACTGCGCCGGGATATTTTGAGTGATATAGCCGGCGGTACGTGCCAGATCGCCGTGGGCACTCACGCCATTTTTCAGGATAAGGTAGAGTTTAACCGCCTCGGCCTTGCAGTGATTGATGAACAGCACCGCTTTGGCGTAAAACAGAGAAATGAACTTCTTCTTAAGGGAGACAATCCTCATCTTCTTGTGATGTCGGCTACACCCATACCTCGCTCACTGGCTATGACCATCTACAGCGATCTTGACATCTCAATCATTGAGGGTTTGCCCGGTGGACGCAAACCGATCAAAACGGCCGTGCGAACAGACAAAGAACGCCCCGGTGTCTACAATTTTCTCGAAGAGAGCATCAAAAAGGGCGATCAGGCATACATTGTGTATCCACTGATTGAAGAGTCCGAGGCAATGGACTTGAAAGATGCCACAATGGGTTTTGAGAAGCTAAAGCGGCGATTTCCTGATTTCCGAATCGGCCTGCTTCACGGAAGATTGAAACCGGAGGAAAAGGATGGCATCATGAAACGTTTTTCGGAGGGCGAGATAGATATCCTGGTTTCAACAACGGTGATTGAAGTGGGAGTGGATGTTCCCAACGCGTCCATTATGATCATTGAACATGCCGAGCGATTCGGACTTTCTCAGCTTCACCAACTTCGTGGAAGAATTGGTCGTGGCAGAAAACAGAGTTACTGCATTCTGATGCCCGGTCAGAAGCTCAGCAAAGATGGGCGCTATCGTCTGAAGATGATGATCGACACCACCGATGGTTTTAAAATTGCTGAGGCAGACTTAAAGCTTCGCGGCCCGGGAGATTTCCTTGGAACGAAACAGAGTGGTCTCCCTGAATTTAGATTTGGTGATATTCTGGAAGACAGAATCACACTTGAACAGGCAAAAAATGATGCATGGCAGATTGTCCGAACCGATGATGAACTTTCAAAACCTGAGCACAAATCCCTAAAGAAAGTATTCGAACCCTACTTTAAGAAAAAAGCTGAGTTTTTTGGGATTGGGTAGACAGTTCTACAGTTCTACAGTTCTACA
>NZ_JAWLDW010000006.1:30791-52545 GCF_041686455.1 Rhodohalobacter sp. | reverse complement strand
ACAGTTCTACAGTTCTACAGTTCTACAAAAGATAAACATCATTGACACCCCTTCCACCTAATGGCGGTACTCCCCTCCCCGGGAAATATCACCCGGGACCAGAAAAGCACTGGCAGGGGAGACTACTCGCCAGCCAGTTTTAGAATCTTTTTATACTGCTCCTCGGTCACTTCGGTTATGGAAAGTCTATTCCTTTTAAAAAGCTGCATTTCCAAAAGATCTTCATGCTCCTTAAGCTCATCACGAGTGACCGGCTTCTCAAATTTTTGAACAAATTTCACATCAATCAGCTGCCACCGGGGATCACTTTCACTGCTTTTCGGGTCGAAGTATTTGCTATCCGGATCAAACTGAAGAGGGTCGGGATATGGCTCTGTGCAAACTTCCATCTCACCGGCAATCACAGGCGGTTTCACATTCGAATGATAGAAAAACGCCCGGTCTCCGATGTTCATTTTATCTCTCATGATGTTGCGGGCCTCGTAGTTTCTCACTCCGCTCCAGCGAATCTGGCCATCACGTTTCAGGTCGTCAATACTGTAGGCATCCGGTTCAGACTTCATCAACCAATACTGTTTTTTACTCATCGATAAATCTTTTTGTAGTTTGATATTTAACTTTGTGATTCAAACAGGGGTATTAACCCGATCATTCCGTGGAAATTAGTCATGCAATCTACAAATCCAAAGCCTGAAAAACCTGTACTGTTCTGGAGTGGCGGCAAGGATTCTTACCTGGCACTTCTGGAGTGGCAATCTAATGAAAATCTCGAGCCAATTTTGATCACAACCTATGATGATGAATCAGGAGTGGTGCCATTTCAGGAGATACCGATCAGCCGGATTCAACGACAGGCATTAAAACTGGAACTTCCGCTCATCACCATTCCACTTTCCCACCCGGTTAATAATCGTTCTTATCTGTCAACACTTAAAATAGAGTTCACCTCTGCCCCATACCGGGTTACTGATTTGATATTTGGGGATATTCATTTGCAGGATATCCGAGAATGGCGGGAAAAAGAGTTTGGGAATCTTGGATTCAAATGCCATTTCCCCATTTGGAAAAAGTCCACTGAGGAGCTTTTAACTCTCCTTGAAAAACAGAAAAAAGTTACCGTTAAGCTGCGATCTGTTTCTGAATCTCACCGAAACAGGATAAAACCCGGGATGACGTTCAATCGAAAATTTATTGAGTCACTCCCTGATGATATTGATCCGTTTGGAGAGTATGGTGAGTTTCACACAGAAGTTATCTTTGACTGAGTGAATTTTACTTCTCTGAATATCGCCTGATATACCATTGAACCGTTTCTGCAAGTTCTTCTTCAAAATCAGAAGAGGGAGACCATCCCAGTTCACTCTTGATCTTTGAGATATCTACCGAGTATCGGAAATCATGACCTGGACGATCATGCACAAAGCTAATCAGATTTTTGTAATCCTCTTCAGGGCCTTCGCCAACTTCATTATTTAAAATATCGCAGATCAGCCGAACCAGATCGATATTTTTCCACTCATTTTTCCCACCGATATTATAGGGTTCACCGGCCTTCCCTTCTTCAAAGATTTTCATCAATGCTTCACAGTGGTCTCTCACAAAAAGCCAGTCCCGAACATTTTCTCCGGTGCCGTAAACCGGAATTTCTTCCTTCTCCAGTGCCTTTCTTATCACAGTTGGAATCAGTTTTTCATCGTGCTGATGCGGTCCGAAATTATTTGAACAGTTTGTAATCAGAGTGTTCATTCTATAAGTGTGAAAGTAGGATCTCACAATCATATCGCTGCCCGCTTTAGATGCTGAGTAGGGAGAGTTTGGCGCGTACGGAGTAGACTCCGTAAAGGACCCTTCATCACCGAGCGTACCATACACTTCATCCGTAGATACATGTAAAAATCGCTTGGGACCTGAAACTGTTGAAGCCTCACTATTCCAGAATTGCCTGCACTCTTCCAGAATATTGAATGTCCCTACAACATTAGACAGGATAAACGGCTCAGGGCCTTGAATGGAGTTATCCACGTGAGATTCTGCCGCAAGATGAATCACACCGTCCGGTTTCCATGTTTTAACCGCCTCCTTAACCGCTATTCGGTCAACAAGATCAAGTTTTTTAAAATGATAACGGCCCGATTGTTTCAGGGGTGCCAAATAGCTAATATCTGATGCATATGTAAGTTTATCGAGATTCAAAATCTCAATATCGGGATAGTTTTCATACAGGTGGAGTATCAGGTTTGAGCCGATAAATCCTGCACCGCCGGTTACAATTAATTTCATTTCTCTTGGTTGCTTTTCAAAAATTCACACTTGTCTACTTAAAACAGATCATGCTCATCCATTTCTCTTAATAAAGGGAGATTTTTGTCTTTCTCTGAGAGGATAGGTGCTTTAACCTTCCAATCAATATTTAAGTCGGCATCATCCCACTTCACTCCCTGTTCCAGTTTCTTATTATAGTAATCGTTGCATTTATAGTATACGGTGGCTTCATCCGAGAGTACCGAAAAACCGTGTGCAAACCCCGTAGGGATAAACATCATATGCCGGTTCTCACTACTCAATATCGTTGCATAGTGATGCTTAAAGGTTTGTGAATTTTGCCTCATATCAACTGCAACATCCAGTATTTTACCTTTTGGAACCATCACCAGCTTCCCCTGTGAGGCAGGAGGCAATTGATAATGCAATCCTCTCAGCGTCCCCTTTTTGGATACAGATATATTATCCTGGACAAACTCAAACTCCAGCCCGTGATCTTTAAACAACTCTACCCGGAATGTTTCCAGGAACTCTCCCCTTTCATCCTTAAAACTGTCAGGCTTGATTAGCCAGACGTGCTGTAGCGATGTCTCTTCAAATTTCATAATGAATGATTTAGTTTCTTTAAAAGAACTGATAATCCTGCTTTCCAAGCAAGCACATTTAATCCCTCTTTTTCAAGTTTTTGATTGGACAGAAGCGAAAAAGCAGGGCGATTTGCTTTCGTGGGAAATTCTGATGAAGGAATTCGATTCACATTCACTTTTAAATCTGATTGATTGAATATTTCCTCCGCAAAATCGGCCCAAGAAATTCTACCTTCTGAACTAATATGATAAACGCCTGATTTTTGAGAAGTCAACAGCTCAAAACATTTCTCAACAACATCAAACGTAAATGATGGACTCCCTTTTTGATCGTCTACAACAGAAAGTTCATTCCGTGTTTCCGCGAGACGAAGCATGGTTTTTACAAAGTTGTTACCAAATGGTCCACATAGCCACGAAACACGGATGAGCAGGCAATCCAACGGGCTGTTTTCAATAATAATTTCACCTGCTCGTTTAGATCTGCCGTAAGCGTTGACGGGGCGCTTTTCAGCATCTTCAGGATAACCTTGGGGAAACTTACTCCCATCTTCAAAGTTACCGGGAAACACATAGTCCGTGCTGAAATGAACCAATTTACAGCTGTATTCCATACAGGCACTGACCAGATGCTCAACTCCAGTTTCATTTACAGAATAGGCCAGCTTTTCTTGATCCTCAGCTTCGTCCACGTTAGTGTAGGCAGCGCAGTTAATCACAACATCAGGACGGCACTCTTTGAGCCACTTTCTGACGTCCTCCCCGTTTGTGATGTCCAGCTTTGAGGAGCCAAAAGCATCAAAAGGCAACCCTTTCAATTCTAAAAAGCGAACCCACTCTCTTCCCAACTGTCCGTTCGCACCAGTAATCAAAAACTTCATATTGCTAGTATTTTGTAGTAAGCTCATTCGCTCTCTTGTAGGAATCCGGAGTACCGGCATCGGTCCACCACCCTTTCAGTACAGAGTATTTCATTCGCCCCTGTTGGATATAGTGATTATTGACATCTGTAATTTCCAGTTCACCGCGATTGGATGGCTCCAGGGTTTCAATGATATCAAATACATCCGGCGGGAAGAAGTAGATTCCGGTAACAGCAAAGTTTGACTTTGGTTGATCAGGCTTTTCCTCAATCCCAGTTATCTTATCTTCCTTCAACTCCGCCACACCAAATCGCTGCGGACCATCAACCTCTTTAATGATGATTTGGGCTCCGCTTTTGTCATAGTTTTTTACAACCGCAGTCAAATCTGACTCAAAAATATTATCACCCAGAATAACCGCCATCGAATCATTCCCAACAAAATTCCTTGCCAGCCCGAGCGCCTGTGCAATTCCCCCCGCTTCATCCTGAACCTTGTAGGTAAATCTGCATTCAAAATCTTTTCCTGAGCCAAGAAGGTTTACTACATCTCCCATATGCTCGGTGCCCGTAACAATCAGTATCTCATCAATCCCGGCACCGGTCAGCTTTTCGATCGGGTAGTAGATCATCGGCTTGTTTCCCACCGGAAGCAGATGCTTGTTTGTCACTTTTGTAAGCGGATAAAGTCGCGATCCGGTCCCCCCCGCTAATATGATTCCCTTCATAGATTTTTATTCAGTTTGATTAGCTTTGAGCCTACAGTAATCAATTAAAATTAATTATATATTTAATGATCAAATAAAATCATTCTAATTCTGTTGATCAGGCCGTACTGTGTATCTTTAGTTATACCCATTTGCACTTAGGCTTCACTTTTTTAAAAGGTATGAGAAACTCTCAGTCCATAAAAATTTTAATCTCTATATTCTCATTTCTGCTCATCGGAGGGCTTTTTAATCAAGCCAGCGCGCAGGATGTGATTCGGGCATCCGGTGGCACCGGCCTCTCCATTGATAATGTGGGCGGAGATTATGCCACATTAACCGGCCCAACCATTCGGGAGACTGCAACAGGACAACTGCAAGAAAATGGCACTGTTATTCTTACTCTTCCTTCAGGGTATGAGTGGAATACCAATCTGACAGCAGAAAGTATTCTGGTTGACATACAAGGAGTGGGTGCCAACAACACCGATTTAGACATTGAATTTACATCCATTTCAGAAACTGAGATCGTATTTACTGTTGTAAACCAAAGCAGGTCAGCCGGTAATGGTCAGGGACCTGGACGTGTCAGTTTTGGAGGTTTGCAGCTCCGTCCGGCGAACACATCTATACCTGATCAGGGAAATATTTCAAATACCGGAACTACAGGCCCTACAGATGCGAATTATGGAAATTTGAGTAAAGTGGCGGGGCAGATCAGTGAGATTATTGTTGAAACTGCCCCCGATGGCACCGGAAACCAAGTTGACGACCAAGATTTGCTGGCAGGTAATTCACTAACCGTTTATGCTATCGGACGAGATATTGGCGGGAATTACATTCGCAATGTATCCCTTGCCGATGAAAATGACTGGACATTAACAGAAATAACAGGAGGCCTCAATCAATCTAATTTAACCCCTTCAAATGACCTTAGAAGTGCTTCTCTTAATTCACAAATAACTGGGTCAGCACGGATTCAAGCTACTTTTGAAGATGCAACTCCTGTGCCATCAGGATTGATAACCGTTCAGCCTCGAACTGCTCGTGAACTGTCAATATCAACACAACCCTCAGGAACGGCTGTTGCCGGTCAAGTTTTCCCAACACAACCGGTTATTCATTTACTGGATACATTTGGCAATCTGGTCACCACAAACAATTCCTCAGAAGTATCTGTTGCGATTACTGGCGATGATGGTTCATTAATAGGTACAACTACTATCACCGCCAATCAGGGAGAAGCTGCATTTACCGACCTGCTCACAGAATCAGCCGGTGAATTTACGCTTACATTCTCTTCAAGCGATCTGACAGATATCATTTCAAACAATTTTACAGTTCAGCCGGCCGCCCCTGCTAAACTCGGTTTTGTAACTGTCCCCAGTTCGGGAACACAAAACGTAAACCTCTCTCCTCCTCTCGAGGTTCAACTATTTGATGATTATGATAACGTAGTCGAGGAAGGCGGTATAACGGTTAACACATCCGTCAACTCGGGAACAGGGCAGCTTCAGGGAACCACATCGGTTCAAACAAACAGTTCCGGAGTTGCACTCTTTGATGACGTTTCATTTGATGATGTCGGAGTCAAAACTGTATTGGCGGAAGCTGCTGGACTAACATCTGCCATCAGTTCAGAAATTAATATTCTGGATACAGATGCTGTTTCCGGGTTTCGTATCGAAGCTGCCGGAGGAGGACCCATTCCGGACCAGGTGGCAGGCGAGCCTTTTGATATTGACATTTTTGCCATTAACTCCGAAGGAACCGTAATTACAGATTATAACGATACCGTTGATCTGACTTCAACTTCTGATTTCATTACCGGTGAAGGGACTACAGCTGCATTTACGAACGGCGAACTATCCGGTTTAACAGTTGCATTGAGTACTTCAGATAATCATACACTTACGGCTACAGACAGTAATGACAGTTCGATTTCCGGTAGTTCAGATACTTTTCTGGTACAACCTGCCGGTGTTGATTTTAGTAATACGGTGATGACTGCCAATCCGGAACAGATTTCGGCAGATGGAGAGAGCACCGCGTTGGTTACTGTGCAGCTGAGAGATGAATTTGGCAATCAACTTAACAGTGGCGGAGAAACAATTACCGCAGAAACGGATCGCGGATTATTAAGCACCGGGAGTATTGCTGATCAGACATCTCTTACCGCTACAGATAATGCTGACGGTACATATACCGCTATTTTAACCTCTTCTACAGACGTTGAAACAGCAACACTGACCGCACTCAATAACGGATCGCCGATTGCGACTACTTCTGTAGATTTCATATCCGGCCAAGTTGCTGAATTTGTCATCTCCGTTCCTCAAAGCAGTGGTATTCCGGTAAGCCAAACTGCAGGTGTACCTTTTGATATTTCAATAGAAGCCGTGGATGAAAATTTAAACCGGGTTGAATCCTATTCCGGAACCCTTGATCTCTCAACAAACTCGGTGTTTTCATCGGGCTCTTCAGTATCTGTGAGCAACGGCATTGCTGAAAACCACTCTGTGACATTAACTCGCAGTGGCGAGGATATTACCTTAACAGCCTCCGATCAGGAAGTATTTGGACTCAACGGAACCAGTCCTTCGTTCACTGTAGTCGCTGCTGAACCGGACGTTAACACTTCCCAACTTTCAGTTAACCCTGATGTTATTGAAAATGATCCCGCTTCGGAGTCTATCATCACTGTTATTCTTCGAGATGAATTTTCCAATCCTGTGCTCACCGATCAATCCGGTAATCTATCATTAACTGCCCAGAGAGTTGATCCGGCAGGTACCATTTCTGCCACACTTTCCAACTTGGTTTATGTATCTCAATCCAACCAGTATCAGGCCACACTTACGGCATCAACAATCCAGGAAGAAATTGAATTTACTGCTACTTACATCGGCTCAGAACTACCTCAACGCCCAAGGGTCAGCATAACAAATCCTATCGTTTGGCAGCCCGGTGGAGGGCCCGAATCGGTTCAGGTAGATTGGACACGTGCCGAAAACTGGTCTTTAAACAGGCAACCGGAGCCGGGTGATTTTGTGATTATTCCAAGCGGTGAAAGTTACTATCCTGACCTGGACCTGAATGTAAACGTTGGCAGCATGCAGATTGACGATGGTGCACAACTCGTTTTATTCGGCGGTAATGCCATAGAGGTTTCCGGGACAATAGAGGTAAATGGAACTCTCGACATAGAAGATAACACCAGCCTGGCCATTGGCGGTAACTTTTCGGGAACCGGTACTTTTGCATCCGGTTTAAATACAGATATTGAACTTGGCGGAGACCTTACTCTCCAGAATTTCCTGGCGAGGACAGCAGGAACGGTTGTTCAGTTTAACGGCCAATCTTTACAGACAGTCAACACCCCAAATTTACTGGCAGAACGACTCGAAATTCTGAACAATGTCACCGTTTCATCAGGTAATCTGATTGATACTTCTGAATTACTCATTACAAAGGAAAATTCTTTTATCCTTGCGCAAGATGCAGATATAACCCTCGACAATCTCCAAAGCATTTCCGGAGAGGGTGAGCTTCAGCTAAACAACAATACGTTGGTTGTGAGAGGCAATTTAGATCTTTTGAATATTGACGCCAGTGAAGGTACTGTCATTTTTGGTATTCGCATAAACGAAAATTTTGCTGATTATCCTAATTTGAGCAGGCAGCGCATTAACAATTTAACACAGATGAAAAACGCTGTCATAAATAATACTGAAGGAGTTCGAACTTTCGACGATATAATTGTTGATGGCGATTTAACACTTCAGAACGGTGATTTAATCATCAGCTCCGGTCGTAATTTCATTGCACCTAACACAAATTATGTAAATGGGCAACTTCAGTTTAGAAGAACACTCAGTAATCGAGGATGGAAGATGCTATCAGCTCCTGTAGCTTCGACATTTCAAGACTTTTTTGATGGATTGACGATTCAGGGTTTATCCGGTAGTACTTACGAGAATCGTCAACCTAGCTTGATGTGGTATGATGAAACATTTGTAGACCCAACCGATCCGGAATTGACAACAGATAATCAGCGCTGGACTGCGCCAAACTCTATCACAGATAGTCCTGAAACAGGGTTAGGTTATTTTTTCTATGTATTCGGCGATGTACCGGGTGACAACGATTACAACGATCCGCTCCCGAGAACCATAACTATATCGGGGCAGGAGAATTTCCATGGTCAAGCCGGTGATTTTACATTTCCAGTCACCTATACGGCCGAGGCTGATACCGGATGGAACATGGCCGGTAATCCATTTGGCGCCACTCTAGATTGGGACGCAAACGGATGGACAAAAGAGAATATGGATGATGTGCTCTACATCTGGGATCAAAATGCACAAGAGTACAAGTATTGGAACGGAGAGACGGGCAGCCATGGTAGCGGCAGAATTGCACCTTTTCAGGGATTCTGGGTGAAAGCTAACCAGGAGAGTCCCGTTTTGTCAGTGGATCCATCAAACAAAACAACCGACGGTGTATATAGAAAATCAAATGAACGGTATCAGGATGTGCCGGTTATTGCTCTGCAGCTTGAAAGTGATTTTCACACCACATCCACCCATTTTTCATTTACTGAACAGGGAAGCTTTACTACGGACAGGCAAGATGCGTATCGACTTCTACCTTTTGATGCAACGACCTACCTTGAAATCTACTCCCTTTTTGCAGACGGAACGGAATTGGCTATCAATAACCTACCCCGGGATTTTGGCAAAACCATCGAAATTCCTGTGGCAGCAGGTGCTATTAAAGATGGGAATTTTCACAACGGAATTGTGACGCTCACCTGGCCGGAGCTCAAAAATATTCCGGAAAGCTGGTCAGTCATTCTGGAGGATAACCATACGGGTGATCGCATTAATTTAAAAGAGAACAATTTTTATGATTTTGAAATCAGAAATCAAGGGAAAACGGCTCCGGTAGTAAATGCACCCTCCAATTTCAGGTTATTGCAAAAGTCTGCGGCTAAATCGGGGAACTCCCGTTTTACACTATTCATTGAGCCGGGAGAGGATGGATCTGAATTACCTGATGAAATTGCATTGAACCAAAACTACCCTAATCCATTCAATCCATCAACTTCCATTGAATTTGCGTTACCTGTGGAGGACCGTGTGAGAATTGATGTTTTTGATGTTCTTGGAAGAAAAGTGCAAACTCTGGTTGATCAGCGATACCAGGCAGGATATCACGAAATTAACTTTGACGGTAACTCACTGGCCAGCGGAGTTTATTTTTACAGACTTATCACATCAGATAAAGTATTAAACAAACGAATGACTCTCATCAAGTAATTATTTTAAATCTTCTACTCCAACAATTTCCTATACTCCGAAGTATTGGCAGGGTCTGCATCACTTATTATATTATATGCAGCCGTACGTACTGATGGTGAAGCATCCATTAAAGCGGCGACAATCTCCATGTATTTTGTCCCGAAAAATAGATCATAAAGATAGTTGTTGCTTGTCACGCGTTTATTTTCTCTGATTAGATCCAGTGCCTCAACAATTTCATTCCTGGCAAGCTCTTCCTGTTGTGTAAATTGATCTAATCCCAATCGGTGATACCTGTAGTAAGCACTTCTTAAATCCCTGTAAGACGGATTGGTTAAATCATTGATCAGACCAAATCGATTCCGCTGTGCTCCTATCGATCTGCCCCAACCCTGTGCACCGGTGTTCTGAGCAATTTCAAAAATGCTTAACGCAGAATTGAAGTGAGATGACCCTCCTAAATCTGAGAAACTGTCGTAGTCATATCCCAAAATGATATATGCGTAAAAATCCAGGAAGCTAGTTAAATCATCAAACTGCAAATCATCAAAAATCAGATTCTTATTTCTGGAGTAGTTAAATCGCCAGGCACTGTCGCTGATCACCATCAGAGTTGATTGCCGATTTGTATTGTAGATCGGTCGGTTTGCGGTAATAACCGCTTCTGCCGTAAAATTGGAATTACCGTCCACGTCTGTCAGCAGGATCTGAATATTACAACGAATGCGCTCATAATCTTCATAACGATCATCTGTCCACCTGTTTTCATTTAGATATCTCTCAATGGCCGGTGCCAGTTCAGACACATATTCTGTTGAGCTTCCGCTGATCTGACGATCGTTTACAGACACCGCACAATTAAGCTCCTGCGCATGTAAAATTTTTAGATTAACCGTCAAAGCCAAAAAAAGCAGAACGTTAACAAAAATTGAAATTTGAAGTTTATCCTTCATATTCAGATAATATAAGTTCTTAAAACGAAATCAATAGAGAATGATAAAGAGGACTCCAATAATATCCCTTTTTATTTTAACATTATCAGTGGCTTTCTGTTTTGCTTGGTTTTCGAAAGCAGAAGCCCAATCTGTAATGGGGGCAAAATCGATATCGATGGGGCAATCAGGTGTTGCTTTGCCCGAATCGGAGTGGTCGATATTTAACAACAGTGCCCTTCTTTCAACGGGGAGAAATACAGTTTCATTTTATGGCTTCCGGTATGTTGGTATTGCAGAAATTACAGACATGGCAGCAGCTGCCACGGTTCAAACGAATGTTGGTACGATTGGAGTAGGTGTACATCGTTATGGTTTTAACCTTTTCCATGAAAACCGATTTTTGCTGGCCTACAAAAATAGCGAGGACAGGTTTCACTACGGAGCCTCCGTCTCTTATGTTTATATTTTTCAGGGTGAAGATTATGGTTCAGCAGACGCTTTTGGGTTAGATTTAGGCCTTGCTGCTGAAATAACCGAATCACTCTGGATGGGTGTGCGGGCTACAAACGTGAATCAACCCGCCTATGGAGACACCGACGAAAATCTTCCCCGGGAATTAGCAGCGGGCTTTAGCTATAAACCCGCTTCATCAGCGCAGATTACTGCCGAAATTGTGAAAGACATTAATTTCCCACTCTCCTTCAGGACAGGGCTGGAGTTTGAAATATTCACATCATTCTTTACCCGGGCCGGAATTTCCACAAAACCCTCCACCTACTCTTTCGGATTCGGTTATGGCAGTGAACGCTGGGCTGTAAACTTTGCCCTTCAGCAGCATATTCCACTTGGAATGAGCCCGGGTCTCGATCTATCCATACAAATTTAAAAAACCGGCCTGATCATGAATCTACTCTCTGCATCTCGTCATTCAATACTATTCGCTTTCAGGGCATTTCAAATTGTTGTAATAAGCTTCCTTTTAACTTTTCATCTTTTTAAAAGTGCAGCTGCCCAGCAACAGGACTCTACGCAAGCCCGGATTGAATGGGATATTGAACGTGCGCTCCAAGAGTTTGACGGTGAGGAGACCGATCAAAGCCTTGAAGAACTACTTGAATTTCTTCAAACCCTGGCAAACAACCCGTTGAATGTTAACCGCGCTGGCATAGATGAACTTTTGCAGGTTCCGGGAATGAATTTTCGTCTCGCTCAAAGTATCGTAGAGTATCGAAACAGAGAGGCGCCTTTTGAGGAGTTGGATGATCTCATTGATGTTTCAGGAATCGGACAGGCAACACTTAACCGCATTCGCCCCTATTTGACAGTTAGCAGAGGATTGGACCGTGGAAGGGATCTCTATTTGAATCCTCGCTACTGGACACGGAACAGCCGCACGGAGGGATTCAGCCGTTATCAACAGACCCTGGAGAAGCAGCGAGGATATCAGCGCCCCGACACTTTGGGTGGATTTGTTGGGAGCCCTGTGAAATACTATCAGCGATATCGCTATTCGAGCAATCATCTCTCACTGAATATTACTCAGGATAAAGATCCCGGCGAACCTCTCGAACATCCTGCAGGTTTCGACTATACCTCATGGCATATAGCATTGCAGGAAAATGGTCGGCTCAAAGATTTAATCATTGGTGACTACAGTGTTGCTTTTGGCCAGGGATTACTGCTGTGGAGTGGCGGAGCTTTTGGTAAGGGCAGTGAGGTTATCCGGACTCCGAATAAAAATGAGCGTGGAGTGCGTCCATTTACATCAGCACAGGAGATGATCGGGTTCAGGGGAATTGCTGCAACGTACGGCAATCGATTACAACTCACCGGTTTCTACTCAAACCGGCAGCGTACAGCTTCTGAGATTGATGAAACCTACATCCGTTTCCCAACCGAAAGTGGCTATCACAGAACCTTGAATGAACGTGAAAGACGGCTGAATTTAGCCCAGGAAACTTTTGGAGGAAGAGCCAGAATCCAGATTCCGAACGGATTTTTCGGTGTATCCGGTTTTCATAACCGGTTTGAAAGACCCGTCCAGGAGGGAACACTCCCATGGCAGATCAATAACTTTCATGGACAGACCCTAAGTGGCTACTCAGCAGATTACAGGTTACTTGCAGGACCGGCACTCCTCTTCGGCGAGGCAGCCTATAGCAATAATGGAGGTTATGGAGTGCTTAGCGGTGCTGAACTTGAACTCGGAGATCGTACTGATGCCATTGCGGTTTATCGCTATTATGAACCTTCATTTCAGTCCATTTTTGGTGCAGGATTTGGAGAACAATCAGGAAATCCGGGGAATGAAGAGGGTTTTTATCTTGGACTCAGCCACAGTCTTGGCTCAAAAGTTCGGATCAGTGCCTATATCGATCAGTTTCGATTTCCGGCCGCACGTTTTCAACAGCGACAACCTTCTTCGGGGTATGACTGGCTCTCATTGATAGAATACAGCCCGAACCCTGATCTGCAATTTTATGCTTTAATCAGACATAAGTTAAGGGAAGAGGAGTATGCCGCTTTTGATGAGATGGGTAGAGAGCTCAGGATATTAGGCGAAACCCGCCGAACGGGAGCAAGATTTCAGGCAGAATATCAGGTAAATCCCTCAATAAGGCTACGTACCCGTTTTGATACGGTCAGAGCTCGCACCATTCCGGAAGGCGCCAGCTTGGGCTATCTTGTTTTTCAGGACATTCGATTCTACCCGTTTCAAAACGTCAAAATTGACGCCAGAATAACCTTGTTCGATACGGATGATTTTGATTCAAGAGTGTTCCAGTTCGAAAACGATCTGCTGTACGTTCTCTCAAACACCATGCTCTTCGACCGTGGGAAGCGAATGTATTTTGTCATAAACTATCAGGCAGCCTCATGGCTGGACTTTTGGCTAAAAGCGGCAACTACCGTTTACAGTAACCGTGATATAATCAGTAGCGGAAACCTTCAGATTGATGGAAACCGACGAAGCGATATTGGAATTCAGGCAAGAGTGAGATTTTAAAATCAAATACAGGTAAAGCGTTTCTATTTTAAAGCTGAAAATTTTTCTTTAGATCATCTGTTTTGGAATTATCAACGCTGAAAACACGAAGCCAATCTACCTGCAATATCTACTACCACCGGCTTATACACCATCCCTTACTTGGTAATTACGCCGGATTATATATTTAATTATTTAGTCAATTTAAAATTATTGACTTATTAATTAACTAAAAAGCGCTTCCAATTTAAAATATATTGCAAAGTTGAATATTTATAACATTATTTATTCAGTGTTAAAAATTCAGAAGTTCTCAATCAGCCCTCCCCGTTATGGACCACTTCAACTATTTTAAAGATAAATCTTCCTGTGGTGTTGGTTTTATTGCCAGCAGAAAAAATGAATATTCACACAAAAATTTACAAAAAGCACTCCATGCTCTTAGTTGTGTTGAGCACCGTGGGGCGTGCAACGCCGATTTCATCTCCAGTGACGGCGCCGGGATAATGGCAGACATTCCATTTGGGCTATTTGGATATGAAAAAGGCGAGGTGGCTGTAGCAACCATATTTGCGCCACACTATAGTCAGAGAAGAAGAAAAGCTCTTAGAATATTTGAAGAAACATTTCAGTTTTTCGGCCTGGAAATACTAGAGTATAGAACAGTTCCGGTTGACATTTCAGTACTTGGCAATATTGCAAAAGAGTCGATGCCCTACATAATTCACGCTATCATTAAGAGGCCCGACCACTGCCGCACCGACAGTTCGTTTGATAAGCTGCTTTTTACGGCTAAGCAAATGACCCGTACAAAGGAGAAAGACCAGGGAATTGTCCGTGAATTCTTTTTTACATCTCTTTCGGCGCGCACCATTGTATATAAAGCACTTACCAAGGCAAACTCTCTCAAAGACTTTTACCTCGACCTGCAAAATCCTGATTTCAAAACACGGTTTGCTCTTTTTCATCGCCGTTTTTCGACCAACACCAAAACTTCTTGGGATAAAACTCAACCATTTCGAATTATCGCCCACAATGGGGAGATAAACACCATTACCGGTAATCGGTCGTGGGCTATATCCAGAGAAAAATATCTTGGTGTTCCAAAAGATGAGCTACTAACAAGACAACAGATTAGTGACTCCGGCAGTCTGAACGAAATGGTTGAAGCCCTCACCTACCGCAGCAGTATTCCCTTTGTGGAAGACATTCTCGCCATTATGATTCCGCCCGCAAAACAAGGAAACAGTTTTTATAAGTTTTGGAGTCGGGCAATGGAACCGTGGGACGGTCCCGCGTTTATTTCTTACTCGGATGGATCATCCATAGGCGGACGCCTCGACAGAAATGGATTTCGGCCTTGCCGCTGGGTTGAAACTGATCAACACCTCTATCTAAGTTCAGAAACCGGATCCTTCGACATTGATCCCGCATCTGTAAAAAGAAAAGGTACACTCCAGGCCGGAAACGGAATTAAAATGGAGCTCGAAAATGGCAAAATCCACTTTAGGGATCCCAGCTACTCGCGCGAAAATTACGACGCCGATTTTGAGCATCGTCTCGAGCATCTGAAGCCTGGAATTATTGCGGAAACAGATAACAGTTTGATTAATAAGCATCTGTTTAAGTACACCCGAGAGGATATTGAAAACCTGTTGGTGCCTATGATTACTGATGGCAAGGAGCCGATTGGTTCGATGGGCGACACAGCAAGGCCGGCTCTGTTTTCCGATCAGCCTCGCTCCTTTTTTGACTATTTTTATCAGAACTTTGCCCAGGTTACGAACCCGCCACTCGACTATATTCGGGAGAAGATGGTCACTGACTTAAGCATGTACATCGGGAAACGACCTAATATATTTTCACCCAAAGAGCTGATACCGCAATTTCCCGGCTTTGAAATTGAATCTCCGCTCCTTTCTTTGGGACAGATGAAAACGCTCAGAGGTATTAACAAATCGCCTTCCAGAGTTATAACGGCTGAATTTGAGATGACCTTTTCAAGAGATCATGGTGAAGTCGGCTTCAGATCTTCCATCAGGAATGTAACCGACAAAGCGATCAAAGCAGTTAAAGACGGAGCCACAATCCTGATCATATCTGATCGAAACGCAACGTCTAAACAACCGCCGATACCCAGTCTATTAATGCTTCGATCTTTGGTGAACGCGTTGAATGAATCGGGACTGCGGCTTAATGCATCAATTGTAGTAGATACAGCCGAAGTAAGAAATACGCACCAGTTTGCCGCACTCGTAGGCTTCGGTGCCACAGCGGTTTGTCCTTATAAAGCACTTGAATTTGCAAGGTTCGGAGATCACAGGAAATTCAAGAATCTTGATGCTGATATTCGCGAACAGAACGTTATTAAGGCTTTTAATACCGGGCTACTTAAAATTATGTCGAAATCAGGTATTTCTGTAGCTCGTAGCTATCAGACTTCGAAACTGTTTACTGCACTGGGTATTGGCAAAGAGCTTAGAGATCTGTTTTTCCCCGGGTTATTTTCTCCTGTAAAAGGTATCGATGTGAAAGAGGTCGTGAGACAGATCGTCAACCACTCGGAAGTTGCTGAAGAGATGGCAGATGACGATAAACCGATCCACACCTTTCTTTACAAAGAGCAAAACAGAGGGACGAAAGGCGAAAAGCATTCCATGACTAATACCCAGTCGAAGATTGTTCACAAATTGGTGCGTAACAAAAATCTTTCTCTGGATGACATTGAACTTTACAATGAATACTTGAAAGCAGGTGAGGACTCCGATCCTGTAAATATCAGAGATCTGTTCACATTCAATACAACCGGCAAGAAAATTGGTTTGGACAAGGTAGAGCATAGGGGTAAAATCTTACAGCGATTTGGGTCCGGAGCCATGAGTTTTGGCGCCATCAGCGCTGAATCTCAACGAGATATCTTCCTTGCAATGAGAGAAATGGGAGGCCGGTCAAATAGCGGTGAAGGTGGCGAAAATCCATATTACTATACTCTTGGTATCTCTGCATCTACAAAACAAGTTGCCAGTGGACGATTTGGTGTTACTGCCGAGTACTTAATGGCCGGAAATGAGTTTCAGATCAAAATTGCCCAGGGTGCAAAGCCGGGTGAAGGCGGTCAGCTAATGGGAGTAAAAGTGAATGAAGATATTGCCTTTGCACGCCACAGCGAGCCCGGATTCGACCTCATTTCCCCTCCGCCCCTTCATGATATTTACAGTATTGAAGATCTCAAACAGTTGATTTACGAGCTCAAGCAGATTAAGCCATCCGCAAAAGTAAATGTCAAACTGGTCTCCGGTGAAAACATTGGGACGATTGCTGTTGGAGTTGCCAAAGCCGGAGCTGACGTGATTCATGTTTCGGGAGGGGACGGCGGAACAGGTGCCGCAACGCTCACGTCAATGAAACACGCCGGCCTTCCCTGGGAAATCGGTTTGTTTGAAGTTCATAAAACTCTTTGCAAACATGGCCTCAGGGGATTTGTAGAATTACGGACAGATGGCGGACTCCAATCCGGAGCCGACATTGTATCTGCCGCCATGCTAGGCGCTGAAGGGTTTGACTTCGGTAAACTTTTGCTGATTGCAGAAGGTTGTGTAATGGCTCGAATTTGCGAAAAAAATACCTGTCCCACAGGTATCGCCACTCACAATCCAAAATTTAAAGCCAAGTATAAAGGCAAAAAAGAGCATGTAGTGAAAATGCTTGAGTATCTCGCTGAAGATGTAAGACGTCACCTGGCTTTCATTGGTGTGGACACACTAGACCAACTGATTGGCCGCGTTGATCTGCTAACGGTTAAAGAACTCCATCAGGAATTGGTAGAGTCCAGAAATATTGACCTGGGGTATTTTTCTTCAGACGCAGACGATGATTTGCATCAATACAATAATCAAAGCAATCCGTTTAATGAAGGAGTCAGCGAGTTTAACAAATTCTTTTCAGAAAGGTGTGAAAAGATTGTTGAGGACGAGAAAGAGTTTGAATATAAAGGATCTATTCATTCCACAGACAGGGCAGCACTTGCAACTCTATCCGGTGTTATAGCAGCACATGTTTCAAGCAAGAGAATGGCGGAAATTAAAGAAAAAGGTGAAGCTGAATCAGACCACAGCTTTAACGGTAAATTGGATCTGGAATTTTCAGGAAGTGCAGGCCAGGGTTTTGGTGTATTTCTAAATGAAGGACTGAATGTAAAACTTTGGGGGGAAGCGAACGACTCAGTAGCCAAGGCGATGTCGGGTGGTTCTATGGTGATTAACCCACCAAAAGAGACAACGTATAATCCGTCTGAAAATGCCATTATCGGGAATTGTGCCCTGTATGGAGCAACGGGAGGAACTCTTTACGTTCACGGATTAGCCGGCGACCGATTTGCCGTACGAAACAGTGGAGCTGTTGCTGTAGTGGAAGGGACCGGAATGCACCCTTGTGAATATATGACAAACGGCACGGTGGTAATTCTGGGGTCAGTCTCCAGCAATGTAGGCGCCGGAATGACCGGTGGTATACTTTATTTGAGACGTGACCAGCTTCACCAGATAAATGAAGAGTATGTAACTCCTCTTGAGCTGGATAAAGATTCCTCTGAAGAACTCAAAAAGCTGATCACCGATTACTTTTCGGAAACAAATAGTGGGACAGCAAAAATATATCTCGAAAACTGGCCTGAACAAAGGAAGCAATTTGTAAGGTTAAAGCCCAATGGCGTAATTGCAAATATAGAAGCCACTACGGAAGATGAGAATAAAAAGCAGGTTTCATTGAAAAGAGCGACGCAGTAAATAAAAAGACCTCTTTAAACCTGAATCTGGTTCTTTCATGTCGATTATTGCGTATCACTGAGCATGCAAAAAATAAGCCCCTACCTTGAAAAGGAAGGGGCTTTTTGATTTCCCAAATTCAAAGATCTAATAACAAACTCAGGTTATTTTATTTACTTATTTATCCGTCAATGCCACAACACCGGGCAGCTCCTTACCCTCCAGATACTCAAGACTTGCACCGCCACCGGTGGAAACATGAGAAACCTGATCCATTAATCCGGCTTGTTTAATCGCAGAAGCTGAATCGCCGCCGCCAATAATGGTTGTTGCACCGGATTTGGTTGCGTCGGCCAGTGCCTGAGCTACTGTAAAAGTACCCTCGGAAAAATTCTCCATCTCAAATACTCCCATCGGGCCGTTCCAAACCACCGTTTGAGCCGCTTTGATTTTGTTGCCGAACGCAAGGCACGCCTGCGGACCAATATCGAGTGCCATCCATCCGGACTCAATTTCGTCTGAGTCGACAACTTTATGTTCCGCATCATTTTTGAACTCTTTGGCAACTACAGAATCTACCGGCAGCATAAAGTTTACTCCGGCTTCATCAGCCTTTTTCATCAATTCGCCGGCCAATTCAATCTTATCTTCTTCTACCAGAGAGTCTCCAATTTCCCATCCTTTCGCTTTCAGGAAAGTATACGTCATACCGCCGCCAATAATGATAGAATCCACTTTGGTAAGCAGATTTTCAATCACTCCGATTTTATCAGAGACCTTCGCACCTCCCAGAATAGCAACAAAAGGCCGTTCCGGATTATTGACGCTTTCTTCTAAATATTTGATCTCTTTTTCCAGCAGGAAACCCGAAACAGAAGGCTGTAAAAATTCAGTTACCCCGGCTACGGATGCATGCGCACGGTGACTACTTCCAAACGCGTCATTTGCAAAAAGGTCGGCACGTTTTGCGAGCTGCTTTGCAAATTCGGGATCGTTATTCTTCTCTTCTGCATGGAACCGCACATTTTCGAGCAGCACAATTTCTCCTTCACTAGCTGCTTCAATTACGGCATCCGCTTCCTCACCAATGCAATCAACGGAAAAATGAACAGGCACATCAACCAGGGTTTTTAAATGATCTGCTACCGGTTTAAGACTAAATTCCGGATCAGGCTCACCGGCCGGACGCCCCAAATGACTTGTCAGAATTAATTTTGCACCGTGTTCCACCACATAATTGATAGAATCTAAAGCTTGTATAATTCGATTGTCGTCAGAAATTTTTCCTTCTTTGATAGGCACATTAAAATCCACTCTCATCAGAACTGTTTTGCCTTTCAGTTCTACATCCTTTAAAGTTAGTTTAGCCATTGTTATCTATTTGTTTTTTTTTAATCTGATTTACTAAATTCCATTTATTCAAACTTGTTCACTGTTGCCACATTATAGAAATCAGAGAATTTATCTAAATCGTTCGCTTGATGACTGTGGCGTTCCTATTATCAAAATACAGTGAATCGGCGTTTAATCGAAACGATCGGCCATGAAATTTCACTACTTTCTGCTCCTTTTATTTTTTATCCCGTTGTATGAAGCGGCCGGACAATCCCACTCAGGTTTTAGTCTGAGTTTAACCGGAAGCTACGCTCCGAATCTGACCGTTAACGACCGGAATTTCGCGAACAACAGATCGATCGGGTTGCAAGCCTCCTATTTTGATGAAGACTACACACGAATTGAATACAGTTTCCTCTACAGCCGCGGTTACGATGCTGCCGTCTCTTATGTGATTGGACTCTCAGCCGCCGCGGTATTTCAGATAACCGATGATCTTCGTTTAAAACCGGGATTGGGAGTTCAGGAGTTTAAAATGGCGGATCGATCCTGCCGAACCACCTGGCGATCCATCCTCGACACAATCTTTGATGTAGACAATAAATGCTCCGATGATACCCACGCATCGTTCATCGGGTTCATTTCCCTGGAATATCAACTGGCAGATCCCTTTTCACTCTTTTTACAAACAACCTATAGAGCCGTTCTGAGTAGCGTCAGGCAGGAATCAAGCGTTGAGACAGTAGGCCCGAACGGAGAAACCTCTGAAAGGACATACTACACGACCGATCGATCCTTCTATAACAGCGGATTAAGCGCCGGTCTCGGGTTTCGAATCTACTTCAACTAAATCGGGGTTTATAAATCAAGGTAGTTCAGCAGGTCTTCGAAATCTTCAAATTCAAAATCTGCTGATACATCTGTATTGCCATTTCGGGAGGCCTCTTTGTCAATTAGTGCCGTAAACCAAGCTGTTTTCCAGCCCGCATTATTACCACCCACAATATCGGATGAAAAGGAATCTCCCACATAGAGAATCTCTTCTCGCGGTACCCCGGCTTTCTCCGTTGCCACATCAAATACGATTGGATGGGGCTTCAGCTTTCCAATATCTTCCGTGACCAGCAGCGGACTGCAGTATTCCTTAATATTTAACTTATCAAATTTCAGCTCCTGAGTCTCCTTAAAACCATTCGTGATAATTCCGGATTTAACCTTTGAGCTAACCAGTTTTAATACGGACTGTGCACCATCAACCCAGGTCCAGTATTCTCTGTAACTGTTCATATAATACTTTCCGATCTCTTCACTCCTGGCCGTGTCGAGCTCAAACTTTTCCATTGTATTTCGAAAACGGGCGCTCTGAAGTTCATACCGGTCAATCTCGTCTCGCTGGTAACTCTCCCATAGCAGGTGGTTTACCACTTGGTACTGCTTAAGCCATTGATCGATGGGAACCTGCTGAAGTTCCTGATAATGATCATATGTAGAGTGTTGTGCTTTCCCTTCAGCTGAAATATGGTCCAGTAAGGTATTGTCGAGATCGAAATAAATGAATGATGGTTTCATGTGTACTGCGCCTTTTGCAATTTTTACCTGATTAAATCCAACCCAAAGGTAAGGCCTTTATTAACAAATCAGATATTCTTTTAAATAAAATGAATCAAACCCAAGTCACTTTCGTATATTCGCATTTGATCTTTTAAATGAAAATTAAACACTTGAAATCAATGAATATCAAGACCTGGTTAGGAATTGGGGTTGTCGCTTTTATTGTAATTTATGCTGTGGGTTTGAACAACTCACTGATTGAAAAAGAAGAGGAAGTGAATCAAGCCTGGGCACAGGTTGAGAATCAATACCAACGCAGGGCTGATCTGATTCCGAACCTTGTAAGTACTGTGCGCGGAGCTGCTAATTTTGAACAGGAAACCATCACTCAGGTGATTGAAGCCAGAAGCCGGGCAACCTCCATCAACCTGGAAGCCGGTGATTTGAACGATCCACAGGCTTT
>NZ_JAWLDW010000006.1:0-30691 GCF_041686455.1 Rhodohalobacter sp. | reverse complement strand
CATTTTTGGCAGGATGAAATAGACACCCTGATATCTGAATTCAAAAAAGGAAATTTTGAAGCAGGAATTGAGCGTGTTGTCGGAGATATTGGGGAAAAGCTTAAAACAAATTTCCCAAGTGACGGAAATGACCCCGACGAGCTGGGTAATGAGATAAGTTTTAAGAGTAATAGAGAAATTCAAAATGATGACTAACCGACATCTGACAGTTGCAATTACAATTCTATTTCTGAGCCTGTTTTTTATGGCAGGCCTGAGTGAAGGTTCAGCTCAAGACTTCCCTCAAACACCTTCAGGTCATGTCAATGATTATGCCGATGTCTTAAACTCAAGTCAGGAGCAACAGCTAGAACGAAAATTGCGAGCCTATCGCGACAGTACTTCCAACGTCATTGCCATTGCCATTTTGAATAACCTGCAGGGAGTTTCCCGTGAGGAAGCCGCCAATACCATTTTCAACTCCTGGCGAATGTGGGAAGGAGAACGACAAAACGGTGTGTTAATTCTGGTTGCAGTAGAGGATCGCCAGATGCAGATTGAGGTAGGATACGGACTGGAAGGTGCTGTTACAGATCTCATGGCCGGACGAATCGTAGACCAGATTCTCAGGCCAAATTTCAGAAATAACGACTTTTATAGTGGGCTCGATGAAGCCAGCACAACCATTATGCGTCTTGCCGCCGGCGAATATGACGCAGTTCCACAACAAAGCGACGATAAACCCAAAGTAATTGTTTTTATAGTCATTTTTGTGATCCTATTTTCTGTGATTTACATTTTGGTTAATGCAAGCGGTGGCAGTGGAGGCGGACGAAGACGAAAACGTCACACTATGGGTTCAGGCGGTGTTGTAGTCTGGGGCGGTGGCCGGTCATCCGGTGGATTTGGCGGAGGCGGCGGGAGCTTTGGAGGATTCAGCGGCGGTGGAGGATTTGGCTCAGGCGGCGGTGGCGCCGGCGGGGGCTGGTAGAAGTTTTTTTAACTATAGCATTTAGGCCTGAATACAATTCAAAACCCTTTGAAAAAATACCCAACCCATGTTGTGATTTTCAATTACTTAGGTTGCAACATTTAAAAAAAAGTGCTTAATGAAATCCTCCGTTTCAACTCCTGCAGAAGATTTCGATTCATAATGAAGGCGCCATCGAATTTCGGTAATGTTTTTCAGTCGTATCCAAAATTCATGCCTTTCAATTAATTTTTTTGGCACCAGAAAACTAACCGGTACCACACCCGGGTGGCGGCCTACCTCAATGTTGCCGTTTACTTTTACCCGGTTTATTACTTCAGGTTCGTACCGGGTTTTACAAACTTTACTTCTTTTTTCGCATATTCTCATCAGACCAACCTTTAATTTAATCTATCAACAATGACACGACTTTTACTATCACTTCTCATTGTGGGTCTCCTTGCCGGGTGCAGTTCTGAACAGAGTCAAACTGAACAGTCAGAAGCAAGAGACTACCCTGAACCTCAATACTCGCTGACAAATGATCAAACCCATAGTCGCTGGAGCCGGTTAATTGAACCTGTTTTAACCGTTCCCTCCGGATCAGTTATTGAAGTGTATACTGAAGAGGCCTCCGACGGTCAGCTTACACCCGAATCCACCGTAGAGGATCTTGATGACCTCGATTTCGATCCAATCCATCCACTGACCGGTCCCGTTTATGTTGAAGACGCCGAACCCGGTGATGTACTCAAAGTAACTCTTCATAACATTGAACTGGGCGAATGGGGCTGGACAGCCGTCATCCCGGGATTTGGATTTTTGGCCGATGAATTTGATCAGCCCTGGCTCAAAACGTTCACCTTTGAAGAAGGTGGAACTCATGCTCGGTTTTCAGAAGAAATCAGTATTCCCCTTAAACCATTTCCCGGCGTGATGGGCGTTGCTCCTGATACCGACGAAATGCTGTCTACGATTCCTCCGCGGTACAATGGCGGGAATATGGACGATCCGCACATGGTGGAAGGAACAACCATTTACTTCCCGGTTTTTGTGGAGGGTGCACTCTTCTCCATAGGTGATGCGCATGCTGCGCAAGGAATGGGGGAGGTTTGCGGTACTGCTATAGAAGCGCCTATGAGAATAGTATATGAAGTAGAAGTTCTAAAAGACAGACGCCCTATTGACGAGCCCGAATATGAATCGGACGACTACTATGCCGTTACCGCTTTTGGTGAAACAATAGACGAGGCCGCAGAAAAAGCCACCCGATATATGATCGACTACCTGGAGGCTGAACACGGCATGGATCGGTACGATGCATACGCGCTGGCATCACTTGCGGGAGATCTAAAAATCGCAGAAGTGGTGGATGTACCACACATGCTGGTAACTATGCACATGCCAAAAGAAGTGATTGAAATGGAGTGATGATTGCTAGACTAAACCTGACAGGTTCCAGAAACCTGTCAGGTTTTTACAATTCATCCCAAAGCCTGCTCCAAATCAGCAATGATGTCATCGGCTGACTCGATTCCGACACTCAGCCGCACCAGCCCATCGGTAATTCCCGACTCTTCACGTATTTTCGGATCCACAACGGAGTGCGTCATCGAAGCCGGATGCTGGATAAGTGAATCCACCGTACCCAGACTTACTGCCAGTGAACACAATTTTACTCTGTTCATCAGCTCAATTCCGGCATCCAGACCTCCTTTCAATTCAAAGGCAACCATGCCGCCATAGCCGTTCATCATCAGTTTGTCGATAATCTCCTTATCGGGATGAGTCTCCAGACCGGTATGCCATATCCTGCTGATTTTTGGATGGGCTTTCAGGAAATCAGTCACTTTTTGTCCGTTAAAATTGTGCTGCTTCATTCGCAGCGGAAACGTTTTCAAGCCCATTAGCGTAAGCCAGGCATCAAACGGACCGGAAATTCCACCAAAATTCTTCCGGTAGGTATGCATATCCGTTACAGCGAAGAACCCTTCTTTCGCCACCAAAGCTCCGCCAACAACCGTACCGTGTCCGTTTAGATATTTAGTTGTGGAATGAGCGACCAGATCTACTCCCCAATTCAGTGGACGCATATGATAAGGTGTTGCAAATGTGTTATCCACCATCACCAAAGCGCCATTCTGATGTGCAATCTGAGTAATCACTTCCAAGTCACAAACCCGCATGGTTGGATTTGCAATACTCTCGAGGTAGACCAATCCAATATCATCATGTTCACGAAAGGCGTCCATTACTTCATCCAAATTGTTTGGATCCATATTTGTTACTGCAATATTGTACCGACCGGCTTCCTCCTGCAAAAACTGAGAGGTACATCCATAAAGAGCTTTCTGTGCTAGGATTCTTTTGCCGGCAGCAAGCGCCATAAAACCGGTCGTGATGGCAGCCATGCCTGAACCAAACATCATCCCTTCAGTTTCTACTTCCAGGTCTATGCCTTCCAATTGTGCAATAATCTTCTCAGCTTTCTCAACCGTCGGATTTCCAAGTCTTGAATAGCTGTGTGTTGCCCCGCCTTCTTCGTGTGCAAAAAAACGTTTACCTGCTTCCACATCTTTAAACCTAAATGTGGATGTCTGATAAAGTGGCATCGCATGCGAACCGTAGGGATCTTTCTCCGGATGATCTGCTTGCGCACAGATTGTTTCTATCGATTTATTTTGTTTAGTCAGTGTCTCCATTTTCCATCACCGTTATTTTAGATTGCTCCTTTATTACAGACAGTACTATTCCTGTATAAATTCTCTCCACACCGGGAATCCGGGTCAGTTTTGTCCGGAGAAATTGCTCATACTCATTGGTATCTTTTACTACCACATGCAGCAAATAGTCGTATTCTCCGGTTGTATTGTAGCAGGCAAGTATTTCGGATATTCCATGAATGTGTTTTGAAAACTCCTCCATCTTACCCAGTTGATGAACCGATAATTTAATATTACAAAAAACGGTTAACCCCTTATCGATAGAGCTCTTATCAATCCAGGCCGTATAACCTTTTATTACACCTTCTCTCTCAAGGCGTTTTACACGCTCCAGTGTTGGAGTTGTTGTCAGCCCCACTCTCTTGGCCAATTCATTATTGGGCATGCGGCCATTCTCTTGCAGAAGGTCAATAATCTGCCGATCGGTATCATCCAATTTTACAGGCATACGTAGAATTATATTCTTTGTTATTACTTAATCTAAAGAATATAATTCTAATTTAAAAAGGATAGACAGGTGTTAAATCTTCATCATAGATTTCGCCGAGAAGTCAATACCACAGAGAACTACTCTAAGTAACCTATTCAAAGGTTTTTAGCTTTTTGATTTATTTAATCAGAGATCAAAGTCATCTTCTTCAAAATCTCCCATTCCGCCAAGCATGCTCCCAAGCATATCGGAATAAGACCGATGATCATCAATATCTTCCTTACCAAGCTTCGAGAATTGGTGAAGTGCTTCAATAACCAGATCCATAGCCGGCAACAGATCGTCCTTTCTGATTGATGAATTTTCTTGAACTAGTTCTTTTAGCCCATCCACTCTTTCCAATTCCTTTTTATAATCACCTTGAGGCATCAAGTCAGGAATTTCTAAAGAGTGACCAGCAGCAAACCAATCCAATATTTTCTCATAAGTACCCGCGTCATTTTCTTTTGTCTTGCTTTCTGACGGATCTTCAAAAACATCTAGAAAAGCTCTCCTGATCGCTTTGCCAAGCAGATGCTTTGCTACATTAACAGCACCCTCCTGCTCACCTTCATAAACCAGCTCCAGCTTCCCGGTAAGCGCAGGAATCATGTAGTACAGATCTGTCACGCGAAGCTGCGCAGCCGACTCTCCGCTGGCAATCATTCTGCGTTCTGCCGCTGATATCACCTGCTCCATAGCTGTGATTGTCATTCGCGTAGAAACACCGCTTTTCTGGTCGATATACTCACTGTCTCGGGCTTCAAAAGCTACATACTCCAAAACATCCCGATAGAGTTCGGGTATGATCACTTCCGTATCCCCATTTCTTTTACTCCACGCTTCCTGTTTAGTAATTTGCGAAGCAATTTTCAGCTCTTTTGGATAGTGGGTAATAATCTGGGAATCGATGCGGTCTTTGAGTGGAGTAATAATATTTCCACGATTTGTATAATCTTCAGGGTTTGCAGAAAAAGCCAGCGATACATCCAGTGGGATCCGCACATTAAAGCCGCGAATCTGAATATCTCTCTCTTGCATGATATTGAGCAAAGCTACCTGAATTCTAGGCTGCAGGTCGGGCAGCTCATTAATTACAAAAATTCCACGATTGGTTCTTGGTATCAAACCAAAATTGATTACTTCTTCATCGGCCAAGGTGAGTTTTTTAGACGCAGCTTTAATGGGGTCCAGGTCTCCGATCAGATCCGCTACAGTTGTATCGGGAGTGGCCAGTTTTTCTCCATAACGCTGCTCGCGGTTCAGCCAGGCGATGGGCGTATCATCACCAAGCTTATCCACCAGCGCCCTGCCATATTTTGAGATTGGATTTAGCGGGTCATCATTCACCTCGGAACCCTCGATGATAGGAACAGTTTCATTCAGGAACCCTGCTAAAAGTCGTAAAATCCGGGTTTTTGCCTGCCCTCTCAAACCTAACAAAATAATATCGTGGCGGGCTAAAATTGCATTTTGAAGCTGGGGCAGCACCGTTTTTTCGTAGCCCAGAATTCCCGGAAATAGCTCTTCATCAGCCTTCATTTTGCGGATCATATTTCTCCGCAGTTCGTCCTTAACCGATTCTGACTGATAGCCGCTTTTTCTTAATTCGCCGAGTGTTTTCATGCTTAAAAGTAGTTTGATGATTTAAAAACCGGAGAAGTATAAATTCACCTCTTCGCCTCAATGGCTTATAACTCATTCAAACGTGAAAGAATTTCAGCAGCAGCAAACTATTTTTCGACAATCCGTGTCAAAACTCGTGCTTTAACATGGGTCTCCTCCCACTCTTCTTCGGGATTAGAGTCACCGGTTATCGCACCACCCACCGGATAGATTACATACCCGTCCTTTATTATTGCTGATCGAATCACCACATTGAAATCAAAATCACCTTCAGATGTAAAATATCCGATCGCGCCGGAATAGATCCCTCTACGGTAGATCTCAAGATCTTCAATCGTTTTCATCACCTCTATCTTTGGTGCACCTGTCATCGAGCCCATTGGGAAACATGCCTTAATCACATCAACCGGATGAACATCTTCCAATGCCGTTGCCTCTATGGTTGAGATTAACTGGTGAACCGTACCAAACGACTGCACATCAAACAACTTCGAAACCTGCACCGAACCGGTTTCTGCAATTAGGGACAGATCATGACGTACAAGATCCACGATCATCAGATTCTCTGCCTTATTCTTTTCATTTAAAAGCTCTTCCCGATTTTTCAAGTCAGCGGTTTTCTCGTCGGATCGGGGTGAAGTTCCTTTTATCGGCTCGCTGATAACCTTTCTCCCGGATTTTTTAATGAACCGCTCCGGCGAAGAGCAGCAAACCTGAAAGTTCTTTGTTTTTATAAAAGCACCAAACGGTACAGGATTAATCTCTCTCATTTTTTTATAAATACTTAGCGGATTGCCTGTAATTTCTGCCTTTATCGGATAGGAATAGTTCAATTCGTAAAAATCGCCCTCCCAGATCAATCTCTGAATCTCTTTTATTTTACGAATATATGATGATTTCTCTTCGAGCCTCTTAATATTCTTTACACTTTCGGAGCTGCTGTTTACAGGTTGATTTTTAATCTCTTGTAGATTGACATTTCCCGCCAAAACCTCAACATTTTCTCCTTCAATTTTCAGCATAATTTCCGGTTCCATAAAATAGAAGTCGGGAACATCTACAAATTCCGGATTTTCAGAACTAAGAGGTTCAATATGGTTTTTCAAATCATATCCAAAATAACCAAAAGTCATACCTCGGCTCTCGTCTATAAAACGCCGTATAGCAGTCCATGGGCTATCTTCTGAAATTTCTTCTTTACCCCCGACAATTTTTGTGATATGCTTTCCTTTCCCGAAAATAAAACGCTTTGGCTTTACAGCCACGTAACTTCTGGCAGATGAAGGGTGCTCCGGCATTTGAGATTCGAGCAGAACATACTCACTGTTACTATAATATCCCGTAATCTGATCAATGATATTTTTAGACCTTTTTTCCATTCAGCAAGTATAAAAGTTTTTCAAGCATTTTAATACTTGTTTCAATCCAATGAATCTCTCTTTACATTAGGCAAGCAAATTCTCATTAAATTAGTGTATGTATAAATTATTGATCAAGCCTTTCCTTTTCAGGTTATCGGCGGATTATGCACACGAACTCACGGTAAAAGCTGTCAGCACCTACAGTAAAAGAAAGGTTTTTTTACGGGCTGCAGAAACTATTTATTCGTACTCCAATCCCGCTTTAAGTCAAAATATCTGGGGGTTCAACTTCAAAAATCCAGTTGGTTTAGCAGCGGGTTTCGACAAGAACTGCACCTTGGCCCCCATGTTGGAAAAGCTGGGTTTTGGTTTTCTTGAAATAGGCAGCATAACAGCATTACCATCTACCGGAAATCCTAAACCGAGGAGTTTCCGTCTGCCTGCTGATCAATCGCTCATAAACCGCCTCGGGCTGAACAACGATGGTGCACAGACAATATCAAGAAGGTTAAAAAATCTGAATTTAAATATCCCTGTTGGCGTAAACATTGCAAAAACGCACAACCCTGATATTTACGGAGACAAAGCTCTTCAGGATTACCAAACAAGCTTCAACCTTGTGAAAGATGAAGCGGATTATATTACGTTAAACATCTCATGTCCTAACACCGCTGAAGGTAAAACATTCGAAGATCCCGATGTGTTAAATGCTCTTCTGGAAATCCTGGAGCTAAATAAAGATTCAAGTTTGCCACCGGTTTTGGTAAAGTTTTCGGTTGATTTGGATGAGACCCGGCTGTCGGAATTGATATCGGTTTGTGAAAGTCATGCCATAAGCGGCTATGTAGCTACCAACACATCTTCAAACCGCGAAAATCTAAAAACCTCAACGGATGAATTAAAATCAATTGGGCGTGGTGGACTTAGCGGAAAAGCCATACAGCAGAGAAGCACTGAAATCATCAGAAAAATTTATAAAGAAACAAAAGGAGAGAAAACGATCATCGGGGTCGGAGGTATCAGTTCCGGTATGGATGCCATAGAAAAAATCAAAGCAGGCGCTGATCTGATTCAGATTTATACGTCTATGGTTTATGAAGGCCCGTCCATTGTAAGACAGATCAATAAAGAAATTGCTGAGTATCTGGCAGCAAACGACCTTGAAAACATCTACCAGATACGCAAAAAGTTCAAATCTCAATCAGGTTAAAATCGAATTGGGAAATTTAATTTACAACGGATGGAGTGATCTCCGCCAACCGGATCAAAATTGAGATCTTCTATCACGGAATTCAAAGCATTTTCAATCTCGGCAGGCACTTCATCACTCAATATTGAATACTCTTCAATAGAACCATCCGGGTTGATAGCAAAACGGTAGGAGATCATATCCGGCAGTTGCGACTTCTGTTTATCACTCCAGTTCATCTCCGCTACAATCCTCGAAGTTCCGCCCGCTAAATTTAATTGCACATCAACATCTTCGCATATTGGCAGTTCCCCGGCGGGATCTGTTGGATAACGATCCTCAGGAAATCTTTCGATCATAATTTCATCCTCTTCATCTTCTTCTTTTAATTCAGCCAGCAATTCTTCAATGGATTCCAACATAATTGAAGTCCGTCGCCTTACTCGCGTATCTGCCTGTTCCATCCCCATAATTAGATTCAGCAACTCCAAAGCTGAGTTATAGAAAACGACAGAAGTTTCAGATGGAAGATCTTGAGCCGCTTTCAGATAATTTTCTGCCGCTTCAAGGTAAATCAGTGATACTATCTTTTCATCAGAAATACTTTCAGCCAGATCAACAAGACTATCGGCTTTTTCTTCGTAAGATGTATCAGCAATATTTTGTTGGATTGAAGTGTACTCTGTTTCAAATTGATCAGTTCTCACCGTGTCTTCCAAATCATAGTCAATATTCAGCCTGATTGCTATCCTGTCTGCAAAAATACTTTCGGGATATTGATCGAATAGAAGATTGGCCTTTTGTACCATTTCCTCTCTGTTATTCTCACTGAACTCCAACTCTGCAAGGGAATAGATAGCTCGTGGGATGATATCTTGGTTGGCCGAAGATTGAATAACTTCATTAAAATAATATCTCGCACTATCAGGCATATTTAACGATAGAAAAAACAGATTTCCAAGCCTGTACTTAAACTGCTCTTTTGATCTTTTCATCCTGTTCTTTTCTTCCTCGGTAAATGGGATTTCAGACAGATCAATACCGGCACTTGCAGCCGTTTCAATCAAATTACTCCCACCATTTGTTGCCACCGCAGTTTCAGAGTCGTCATTTGCCATTTCAGGTTCTTCATCAAGTGAAGATATCGTCAATGCGCTCTGGCGTCTCCAATTGTCTTCTAATGGCCTATTTCCCCAAACAGTCCGGAAATAACTTTGCGCTTCCGCTTTTCGCACAGGGTCTTTACTGTTCAAAAAACCAAACTCCAAAACTTCTGTGGCGTCGTCGGGGCTCTCGGCAATATCTCTCGCGGAGTTCAGATTCTGCTGCCGGCTAACTTCCGCACGGTCCGCCTGCTGATCCCGAATTCTTCTTACCACTGAATCCAGTTCTGCTTCGTTTAATGTAGACAGGTGCATCAGACTGTCAACTCTTTCAATCTCATTTTTTAACGACGCGTACTCTCCAAATGCCCTGGCAATCTCTTCAGCATCCACGTCCTCATAAATATTGGATAAATTGACGGATTGCGTATTAGCAGAATCGAAATAGGCAGCAGCTGTCTGAAAATCATTAAAGCGGTCTCTGTAAATCTCACCGAGCCCAAAATAGGATTTCGCCTTAATTGCACTTGAAGGTGCATCAAATCGATCGCGCAGCAATCTGTTATATCTAGTTACTGCTTCCTGAGCTCTATTCATCTCCTGATAGGTCCTGGCAATTTCGTATCGCAGATCAACGTGATCGTTTATAAACTTATCATCCCTCTCTAAACTCCTGAACAGCTGCAGCGCTGATTCGTAATCTCCAGTTTGGCGATGCATTTGGGCAAGCTTTCGCTTTGAGTTAAACTCAATATCGTATTCCGACATAATAGTTGAGGACAATCGATAAGCCGCTAAAGCTTGAAAATTGTTACCTAAGCTCTCATGAACCTGTCCGTGAAGAAAGTACGCTCTTGCTTTCAGTCTATTACTTTTCAGCAGCCCCGTATAATCCTGAAGCACCTCTGAAGCCTCAGTCCATTCACCCTTTTCTGAATACAACTGAGCTAACACCATATTTAACTCAGAGAGGAGATCAGTGTCCCAATCATCTATAAAGTCGATCTCTTGTTGAGTGAAATTGATACCTTCTTCATAGAGTTCTAATTCAAGGTAAGTACGGGATTGCCAAATTGTAGCTTCCTGTAACTCTTTTCCTGCTGATAATGACCGAAGTTCCTGAAATTTTTCGAGAGCCGAAAAATACTCTTGCCTGTAGAAATAGGATTGGCCAATTAATGAAACAGCTCTGGTAAGATATTTCGAATCAGCATGATCCCGCAGGATAGACGCTCCCTTCTCGATCGCTCTTTCAAACTCCTCCTGTCCGGCTTCTGTAGGAGAAGGATGAATCCTTATGGGTTGATCCGGATTGATATCAACCTGTTGGCGTTGATTTAATTCAAGCCCCTCATCAAAAGCCTGCTTGGCGTTATAAAAGGTGTTGTAATATGCGGTGAAATTTTGCCAACCCTGTTTTACCGGGGAAACGCAACCCGTCAAAAGAATGGCAAACAGAATGATATATAGATTTTTAAACACAGTTTTAAAACGTTTTCATTCTGCTTAGCGTATTTAGTCCTTATCGATGGTGCTCACCTTGATCATGTTGGTTCTGCCACGCTTTGCCACCGGCATACCTGTCGCAATGATCACCCGGTCTCCACTGTTCACGTAACCATTGTTCTGCAGATAATCTTCCATCAGTTTCACACTAATGTCCGTATCAAAAATCTCTTGGAGACGTACTGATTGCACGCCCCATACCAGGTTTAACTGTCGTCGTACTATAAGGCTTTCCGTAAATGCCACGATTGGCACTCGTGGTCTGAATTTCGAAATTCTCCGGGCTGTATTACCCGAATGTGTAATCGTACTAATAGCCCTGGCTTCGATATTATCTGCAATGGTAACACAAGAGTAAGCCAGCGACTCAATAATCTGCTTTTCCTTCCAATCCGGCTTTTTATATTTCAGGCTGTAATACAAACCATCTGCATTTGCCTCTACAGATTTTATAATCTTATCCATTGTTTTAACAGCTTCAACCGGGTAATTACCGGCAGCTGTCTCACCTGAAAGCATAACTGCATCCGTGCCGTCCAAAACAGCATTCGCCACATCAGAACTTTCTGCACGGGTAGCACGAGGATTGTTGATCATTGAATCGAGCATTTGAGTTGCCGTGATAACAGGTTTACCGGCAATTCTGCATTTTTCAATAATTTTCTTTTGAACCAGCGGAACCTGTTCGCTCGGAATTTCAATACCCAAATCGCCACGGGCAACCATAATACCGTCGGTCTCTTCAATAATTTCATCAATCACTTTTACTGCTTCCGGTTTTTCAATTTTTGCAATAATTGAGGCATTACTGCCGGCAGCTCGTATTCGAGAGATCACATCCTGTATATCTCTTGAAGATCTGACAAAAGACATAGCTACATAATCAACACCCACTTTCAGTCCGAATTCTAAATCTTCTTTATCCTTTTCGGTAAGTGATGACATGGAGATATCTACATCGGGCAAATTCACACCCTTTCGTGATTTTAAAATACCTCCTACAACTACTTTAGCTACAATTCCATCATCTCCTTTTTTAACAATTTTAAGCTCCAACAGTCCATCATCAATTAAAATCTGATTACCAACCTGAGAATCTTGTGAAAGTTTTGGATAATCGATAGGTACTAAATCGGGTGTTCCTACAACTTCCTCGGAAGTCAGCTTTACAAAATCTCCGGTTTTTATTACTTGGGCATCGTCTTTCATTTGCCCAACTCTGATTTTGGGTCCTTGAAGATCCATTAAAACCGGAATAGCGTATCCAACTTTTTCTGCGACCTCTCTAACGTAGCCTATTGTTCTCTTGTGCCCATCGTGTGTTCCATGAGAAAAATTTATTCGTACAACATTCATTCCTGCACGATAAAGTTTTTTAATATCCTCTTTCGTATTACTGCTGGGACCTAAAGTACATACAATCTTTGTTTTACGAGCGCCGCTTAGCATAAATATGTGATTGTTTAAGAGTGATTTTTTATTTAGATATGAATGTAGTGTCTAATGTAAGCAATTATATATCCATTTTGATGTTGTAAACATAATAATCAGAACGATTATTCGCTTTCTCTGGTTTTCAAAAAAAAATAAGCCTATGTCTATTCATTTTAAACATTTCCTTCTTTTTGGAGTTCTCTCACTTGGTTTATTGTTATCAGGTTGCGTACGATCATCAAATCCTGACGTTGAGAGAGGTTCTCTTTTTCAGTTTCAAGATGGCTATCCCGAAGTTCGAAGCTCTTCTATAGGTTTATTGAGTGAAAATGACCAACCCCTTATTAATATTACCACAGATATTGTTTTAAGTAGCCTTATTTACAGTACAAAAGACGAAAAAAGAGCCGCTAATGTCAGCCTGGAAATACGTATTCTCCAAGAAGATGGAGATTTCACAAAAACGGTACGCAAGGATTTTGAAATTGAGTCTGAATTTGAAGGGTCATTTATTAGCCAGGAAGTATTTACCCATAATGAAGTCATTGAAGTTGTACCCGGCACCTTTGAAGTAAATATTACCGTACTTGATCAATCATCGGACAGGGCTTCTAGCAGAACCAGTCAGGCTACAATTCCTAATCCTGAAAACCCTCAGGTTAGTCTTACCACTATACGTTTGCTTGGTAAAAACCTTGAACTGACTGAAAATCAGTACACACCAATTACTACATATACCGTACCATCTAAAATCGATAGCCTGAAAATGGACTTTCAGGTAACAAACAATGAAGTGGAAGATCCGCTTACCATCAATGCACGTTTGATTCAGTACCCGGCAGATACATCCTATGCGCGACCTATGAATTTCAATAATTATAGCCCATCCTCACTTCCATATATTGGAGTGGACATGAGGCGAGCAGAAGAAATCGATACAAACGTCAGAAGACTGGATCAACCGGGAAGCGTACTCATTGAATTCAAATATCCATTACTGGAACGCGGCACCTATCGTTTTGAAGTTGAAACCACCGATCAGGATGGAGAAACTTTGTACCGTGCGAGGGATTTTTCGGTGATGAGTGAAAACTATCCTTCGGTGATGACAGCCCGTGAACTAGCCGAGCCACTTATATATCTGATGGATCGACGCGATCACGAACGCATGATGGAGATTCAGGAAGCTGATTCTTTAAAAGAAGCTGTAGATCGTTTTTGGTTATCCAATGTCAAAAATATGAATCAAGCCAGGTCCGTCATTAATCTCTACTATGAGCGGGTAGAGCAAGCCAATAAGCAGTTTACAAACTTCAAAGAGGGCTGGAAAACAGATATGGGCATGATTTACATTTTATTTGGCCCTCCATGGTATGTAGATCGATATCTGAACACAATGGATTGGTCTTACTCCTACGACAGAAATGACCCTCAATACAATTTCACTTTCCGGAGACCCAACCTGAAAAATGAATTTTTCCCCTTCGATAACTATTTGCTCCAGCGTAATCAGGGATATTTTAATGTTCAGTATCGGCAGATTCAATTATGGCTCACCGGTAATATTCTTACTAACCGACTTTAAATATTAGCTTAGAAAACTTCGCATTTCTTTTCTCGTTTAATTCTTTACCTTTTTTCAGAATAAAAGAATTTTATATTAGCTTACGTCTGTAACAATTACAATAAAAGTATCTACGCATGTCTGATAAAAAAAAGGTTCTGATAGTAGAGGACGATTTAATTCTTAGTCTCTTGTATGAAAACTACATGGACAAATTGGGATTTGAAACTGAAGGGGAGCTCGTTTACGGTAAAACGGCTATTGAAGTAGCTAAAGAAGTTGAACCGGATCTTATACTAATGGACATTTCTCTGGAGGGCGAAATGGATGGAATTGAAGCGATGAACGAAATCCGGAAGTTTTCCTCTGTACCCGTTATCTACATTACCGGTAATTCGGATAAAGCTCACCAGGAACGTGCCAAACAAACTAATTACGAAGACTATTTAATTAAGCCCATCGAATTTAACGAGCTTAAAGCCAGTTTGATTAAAGCTGGTGTACTGTCAGAATAAAATACGTCTTTCCTTATTTACTGCTTTTACAAATACATAAAGAAATACTGACATGATCAAGAATTCACTTTCCATATCGATATTTTCATTACTATTTCTTTTCACCCTCTCCTGCGCTAGCACAGAGCAGCTGGATTCATCTTTAGAAAGCCAAACTACTGAATCAGAATTACCTGTTTCAGAGCTTGAACGTCCCTTACCCTATCCCATTGATGTACCAAATGCCTATTTACAAGCTGTAGAAAACGGCACAAGAAGCACAGACGGTAAACCGGGCGAAGAGTACTGGCAAAATTACTCCTCGTATACCATTTCAGCTGAGATTGATCCGGAGAACCATACCCTTTATGGGGAGTCATCTGTTGAATACATTAATAATTCTCCCGACGATCTGGAAGTCATCGTAGTTGAACTCGCTCAAAATCTTCATAAAGAAGGCACACCCAAAAAAGAATCAACGGAAATTACCGGGGGTAAAGAGCTAGAGAGAGTAAATTCGAATGGCCAGGATTTAGAACCTATCAGCATGCTTCAACGCTGGACTCAAAATGCTTCCGGATACGTTCTTGATGGGACACGTCTTTATATATTTCCTGACGAACAGCTTACATCAGGCGGCAGAATGAGCTTCGAGTTTGAATGGTCTTTTGAAATTCCTGAGCAAGGTGCTTCGGGAAGGATGGGGCGCAACCGGGACAATCTATATTTTATTGCCTATTGGTATCCAAAAATAGCTGTTTACGACGATGTATATGGCTGGATGGATGATTCTTTCCTGGGTAATGCAGAGTTTTACCATGGGTTCGCAGATTACGAACTTTCAATAACCATGCCTAAAGAGTGGATGATAATGGGGACGGGTGAGTTTCTTAATCCTGAGGAAACTCTGTCCCAAAGAACCCTGGAACGATACAATGAAGCCGGTAACAGTGACGATACTATCACTATAGCCGATTTTGACGAACTTTCTGATGCGACCATCCAAAACGGTTCTGAATCACTGACCTGGAAATTCTCTTCAAATCAGGTGAGAGATGTTGCATTCAGCGCTACCCTTGAATCTCGCTGGGATGCTACACGATCTGCTGTCGGGGACCTGGACGGAGACGGTGAAACAGACTATTCGCGAATCAATACTTTTTTCCGAGAGCTTGCTCCGCTCTGGTCAGATCAGGCTGAATACGCGCAACACTCAATTTCATTTTTATCTGACTATACAAACCTACCATACCCCTGGCCGCACATGACCTCCGTTGAAGGCGCAGGAATTATAGGTGGCGGTATGGAATTTCCAATGATGACAGTCATTGGAGATTACAACAACGCCGGGGCTGTTCAACTCTACGGAGTCACCGCACATGAGTTGGCTCACATGTGGATTCCAATGATACTGAGTACAAACGAAAGGCGTTACACATGGATAGACGAGGGCTATACAACTTTTCACACCAACGAAGCCAATAAGGATTATTATGGCGATCGGTTTGATAACAACGACATTTTCGGAGGGTATCTACAAATTGCCGGGACTGATCTTGAAGGTGAAATGATGAGGTGGTCAGATTTCCACTATCCCGGGCCCGCATATGGAGTTGCTTCATATCCCAAGCCGGCGTCTGTTCTAGCGGCTCTTCGTGGAGTATTGGGTAATGAACTATTTATGGAAGCACATCTCGAGCTGATTGAAAGGTGGAAATACAAACATCCATATCCATGGGATATTTTCAAAACGATTGAAGACGTGACAGGTAGGGATCTCTCCTGGTTCTGGAGAGCCTGGTATTACGAAACATGGACACTGGATCAGGCCGTTACCGATGTATTTTCAGAAAATAATAGCTACAAAATTGTTATAGAGGATATTGGAAATGTGCCAATGCCTGTTCTTTTAGAAATTACTCTTGCCAACGGTGAAAAAATCGATCAACGCATAGATGTAGACCATTGGCTGCAGGGACATCGAACCAAGGAGTTAACCATCGATTCAAATTCTCAGGTTGTACGTATTGAAATCGATCCTGAAAATCACTTCCCTGATGTGAATCCTTCAAATAACATTTGGGAACGAGAGAATTGAATATCAATATTAATTGACTAATTTCCGTTATAAAGTCAGAATACCAATAGTTCCTCCAGCTTTTTTAGTTGTAAGGTTTGTAAAAAAGTATTACAAACCCTGTAGGTTCTAACCGATGTTTCTATTTTAAATTGACTTAAAAATTCAATTTCAATCCATGCCTTTTTTTAACAAAATGCGTAAGCGTAATTCAGTCAGGTGGCTGTTCCTCAGTTTAGGAATTGTAGCGGTACTGGCTCTTACAGTGATGAACATCTATTCACTCTATGCTTTACGTGAATCTACCATAGAGTCTGCCAAAGACAATAAAAAAAGTCAGCTTGATGAGTTCACATTTCAGGTGAGACATCAGTTTGGCGGTCCTTTCCGAGAACTTCGGAAACTGGATATAGAGAAATTGGAAAACAGCTGGAGTGTAAGTGGTAATTTTCCGGCTCATTTTATAGAAGTTTTGGGTAAAGCGTCAGAAGACCCACTTTATGATGATATTTATTATAACCCAAGCGACTCCGACGCCTGTTACGACGAAACCCAACCTCTTTACAAGTTCAATCCGGATTTGAAAATGTTTACCATGGTAAATGAAGTACCTGATCTCGTTTGTGATGGTTTTGGTATTTCAAATTCCAGAGTAAAAGCTCTCATTGATGAATATCGGTTTAATAATAAGGTTACCTTCGATGCACATCGAAGTATGAACCTTGCTCTTATTAATTTGGATGATAGAGTAGTCATTGGTCATTTAAACTTTACGATCAATCGAGAATATCTGATTAACGAAGTTATTGCCAAAAAACTTAAAGAACAGTTTGGCCCGACAGATAAAACAGGTTTAGTTGTTTGGCTCAGAGATTGGATACAAGACGATATTTTATCAAGTAGTGATGAACAGTACACTTATAATCGTGATGTCTATGAAATTGATATGAGGCAGCGATTTCCGGAAATGCTTGAAAACTGGATTCTCCACGCATCCTTCCTGCAGTCACCAACGGTTTCTGCCACTAATGCATCACTGACCAGAAATCTAATTGTTCTGGGATTTGCAGTGATCGTACTTTTTGGAGCACTCGTATTTATGTTTATTAATGCTCAGCGTGAGAGAGAGTTGGCCCAGAGACAGGCCGGATTTCTTGCAAACATTACCCACGAGCTCAAAACACCTTTGGCCGTTATGCAGGCAGCCGGCGAAAATATTTCGGATGGACGTGTAAAAGACGGACAACGCTTGAAAAGTTATGGAGAGCATATCTACAATGAATCGGTTCGTTTGCGAAAAATGATCGAAAAACTTTTGGACGTCGCCAAAGTAGATTCGGGGCAAACCGTATTGGAGCAAGCTCCATATCAACTTGAGGCACTGGTAGCGGACTTTGCGAAATCCAACAAACAGTATATTCAGTCTAAAGGCTTTGACTTTAATTTTGATAGCGATTCGAATCTTCCGCTTGTGATGATCGACCCTGATCATCTTGAAACGATTCTCAACAATCTGATTGAAAATGCCATCAAATACAGTTCCGATACAAAACAAATCGATATTCAGTTGACGAAGAGTAATGATAATGTCGAAATCTCTGTTGCTGATAAAGGAGACGGAATGGCGAAGAAAGTTCAAAAACTGATTTTCGAAAAATTCTATCGGGTCGAAAACAGCCTGACAGCAAAAACCAAAGGTCACGGTTTGGGATTAGCCATCGTTAAAAACATCGTTGAATTAAATGGTGGCACTATTTCCGTTGAAAGTACAGAGGGGAAAGGCTCAGTATTTACAGTAAGCTTTCCAGCTCTATTTAAGGGGCAGGATCAGTATGACCCAAGCTTAGTACCTCAATCTACAGATAGTGAAATTAAAAATATAGACTCCAAGCAATATGTCTGATAAACAAAAGAAGATCGTTATCGTAGAAGATGAACCCAGCCTTGTTTTCACCCTTCGAGACACGCTGGAAACCGAGGGTTACGATGTAACTGTCGTTCAGGAAGGTGATAAAGCCGTCGAAGCTGTTAAAGATGTTGAACCGGATCTTATGCTTCTTGATATTATGTTGCCGGGAACAAGTGGTTACGAAATTTGCCAGGAAGTTCGCGAGCTAAAATATACTTTTCCAATCATCATGCTCACCGCTCGCGATCAGGAAATTGACAAAGTTGCCGGGTTGAACATTGGCGCCGATGACTATATAACAAAACCTTTTGGAGTAAAAGAACTTCTTGCTCGCATTAAAGCAAGGCTTCGAAGAGCTAATGCTTACACCAAATCGGGGCCGGTAGAGATGTTAAAACTTGGTGATGTCAAAATTGACCTCAAGGAGTCTAAAGTTATCAAGCCAAACGGAGTAATACATGAACTCTCTACCAGGGAGGTAGAACTCATTCAATATCTTGTTTCCAAGGCAAACCAGCCGATATCCAGAGACGATCTGCTTGAGAATGTCTGGCGTTACGAGTATAGCACTAACACAAGAACTGTGGATGTGCATATCTCAAAGTTACGCGCTAAAATTGAGATGCAACCTGATGATCCGCGTTTTCTTGTTACGCTACACGGCGTTGGTTACATGCTACGCGTCAACTGAAATATCCAAACTTTTTATCTCCTCAACAAAATCAGGGAATCCATCCAGCTGGCTCATTAACAACTTTTGAAGTGTTTCATTTGACAGTCCCGATTCCGGATCAAATGAATCATTCACTCTTTGAATAAACATTCGCTCCGGATAGATATATGCCTTTCTATACTTAAGCAACTGTTCAAACTGTTCTACAGGGCGCAGCGCTCCAAATGCTCCGGCAGCTTCTCCTATTAATGAAACAGGTATCATCTCAAGGGCTTCAGGGAATGGCAGATAATCGTAAAAGAATTTCAAAACCCCCGGAAAACCTCCGTTATACTCGGGAACAACAAAAAGTAAACCGTCTGCGCTTAAAAGTTCTTGGTTAAACTCTTTTACAGAATCAGGTGTATTTCCGTACTTACCTCCAACTATATCCGCATACGGATAATCCATCAGAGAGAAAATCTTAGTATCAGCTTTTTTCGCCAAATGCTGCTCCACATACTTGGAAACTTTAAGTGCATTGGAGTTAGGTCTGTCAGTAGATGATAAAATGTGTATAAGACTCATGCTTGTATTATGCTTTAATTTTTTTCTAATGCTGATATAACACTTCAATCAGCATAATGATTCGTGTTCTTAGTCGACGCACAAAATTTATTATTCTGGCTCTTATAAAGTGAATTTAAACCTCCTTTTGTAGGTTTGAATTGAATAAAACCTTTAGATTTATGACTTAAAAAAAGCGCTTTTCTGACTCATATAGTTAAATAATAATTGCCTAATGATTTTTTAACTTAATTTAATTTGTATATCAAGCTATTTCACTTTATCATTTGACTATAGAATAAAGGATTAAAGGTATCAATTTATAAAAGAGCTCATGTTATGGTAGACATCGAGCAATAGCTCCAATACTAAGAAAGCCGGAATGGATAATTCCGGCTTTTCTATTTTCAGGACTTACCTAATTTATTCTTTAGAATGTTTAACCTTTCCCACAGTTTTTTCTCCCGCCCTGTATTCCCTCCTTCATACCACGATTTATCATTTATTTCATCGGGTAAATACTGCTGATCAACCCAACTGTTTGGGTAACTGTGTGGATATTTGTAGTCATCCGAAGCATTTTTCACATCCAAGTATTGAGATGCGAGTTTATTTGCAGTTTTATCTTTCAAATGTTGTGGCACATCTTTCACACCTTTCTCCCTGATAATGCTATTCGTATCAAATATGGCTTTGGTACTGTTGCTTTTTGCTGAGAGCGATAAAAATATTGCCGCATGCGAAAGAAAATATAAACCCTCCGGCATTCCTGTCTTCATGAAAGATTCGTGAGCCGAGTTGACAACAGTTAAAGCATACGGATCAGCCATGCCCACATCTTCTGATGCAAAAATGAGCATCCGTCTGAAAATAAAATTTGGGTCCTCCCCACCTTCCAGCATCGCACTCATCCAGTAAAGAGCTGCATTTACGTCAGAACCCCGCATAGATTTAATAAAAGCGGAAGCGTAGTGGTAGTGCTCGTCCCCCGTACGATCGTACCTTACATTCCGTTTTTGAATGGACTCTTTTGCAATATCAAGCGTGATTCGAACAAACCCATGTTTGTCTTTGGCTGTTGAGAGCGCAGCAACTTCTAAAGCATTCAACGCATTTCGAACGTCTCCTCCGGCATTTTCAGCAAAATAGAGTTTAGCTTCCTGTGATACCTCAATCTTCAAATACCCAAGTCCCCGCTCTTCATCTGCCAGCGCCCGGTCTATCATCTCTTCAACATTGTCGCGGGTAAGGGGAAAGAGCTCAAAAAGCTGACACCTGGAAAGCAATGGGTTTACAAGCGAGTAAAATGGGTTTTCGGTAGTTGCACCCACCAATGTTATAATACCCGACTCAAGATGGGGGAGCAGAGCGTCTTGCTGAGCTTTGTTCCATCTGTGAATTTCGTCCACAAAAAGAATAGTCTTTCGACCATTGGCTTTTTTTTGATGCTCTGCCTTGGCCACAACATTTCGAAGCTCTTTAATACCATCCAATACGGCGTTAATCACCTCAAAGCGTGCATCTATCTCGTTGGAAATCACATACGCAAGCGTAGTCTTACCCGAACTTGGAGGACCGTAGAAAATCAGAGACCCTATTACGCCGCTATCTATCATCCGTTGTAACATCTTCCCTTCACCAACCAGATGATTCTGACCAACAAATTCATCCAGGGAGACCGGGCGCATTCTCGTTGCAAGCGGTTGATTTTTGTTGTCCGATTTTCCTTCAAAACTATCGGATTCATTTTCAAATAGATTCATCACACAGTCAATTATGTTTAGCGAAGTGCCAAAAAACTTTCAGGGATAGATGATAACGAAATTACATCGGAATTTCGCTGAACATCAAATACGCAATTTTCAGTGATATTCTTGCATAATGAGAAAATTCTGCTTATTGATAATGTTTACTTAATCTTAAAAAAGGGAGGGATATGACAGTTAAGGATATTCTCAATCGAAAAGGCTCAACCGTTTACTCTGTGCATCCACACGAAACCGTTTACGACACTATAAAGAAAATGGCTGATTTAAATATCGGTGCGCTTCTCGTTCTTGATGATGGAAAAGTGCAAGGAATTATATCTGAAAGGGACTATAGAAACAAAGTCATTCTAAAAGGAAGGACCTCAGCCTCAACACCCGTTAAAGATATTATGGTTAAGCAGGTATTCTGTGTTAACAGTTCAGACAGCATAAATTTATGCATGCAGCTCATGACTGAAAAGAAAATTCGCCACCTGCCAGTTTTGAACAATGGAGATTTAGCCGGAATCATCTCCATTGGCGATGTTGTCAAATCAGTCATTGAAGATCAAAAAATAGAAATAAACTCACTGCGCAATTACATTGCAGGAAGCTATCCGGGATAAAGTACTTTTTTAAAGCGGCAGGTTATCATGCTTTTTCTTAGGAACACGGTCTGCTTTATTGTGGCACAATTCAAACGCCTTAATCAGTTTTTTACGGGTTTCGGACGGTAAAACCACATCATCAATAAAGCCACGTGCTGCTGCTTTATATGGATGAGCAAATTCATCACTATAGCTATCTTCCAGTTCTTTCTGCTTTTCTTCGGGTTTATCTGCTTTAGAAATTTCTCGTCTGAAGATAATTTCGACCGCACCTTTCGTACCCATAACCGCAATTTCAGCAGTAGGCCAGGCTATATTATAGTCGGCCCGAATATGTTTTGAGTTCATTACGTCGTAAGCGCCCCCGTAAGCTTTTCTGGTAATGACCGTCATTTTTGGCACAGTTGCTTCACAAAAAGCGTATAGAAGTTTAGCACCGTGTTTTATAATTCCACCCCACTCTTGATCCGTGCCGGGCAAAAATCCGGGCACATCTTCAAACACAACCAAAGGGATATTAAACGCATCACAGAATCGGACAAAACGTGCCCCTTTCAGCGATGCATCTATATCGAGAACACCGGCAAGTGACAATGGCTGATTCGCAACAATTCCTACCGTTCGCCCGTCGAGCCGGGCAAATCCTACAACTATGTTATCGGCATAGCGCTCATGAACTTCATAAAAGGTGTCTCCATCCATCACACCATCGATAACATCTTTAATATCGTACGGTTTGTTAGGATTGAGTGGAACCAGGTCGTCCAACGCTTCAGCATTGGAGGATTCCGGCTCTTTTGAAGGTTTCATTGGAACTTTTTCTTCACAATTCTGCGGTATGTAGCTTATCAGCTTACGAATATTTTTTAGGCAAACGGCGTCATTCTCTTCAGCAAAATGAGCTACTCCGGATTTAACACCATGCGCTGATGCTCCTCCAAGTTCTTCGGAAGTCACCTCTTCGTGCGTAACCGTCTTTACAACGTTAGGTCCGGTAACAAACATATAGCTTGTATTTTTGACCATTGATACAAAATCCGTTAGGGCTGGGCTGTAAACGGCTCCACCTGCACAGGGGCCCATAACTGCAGAAATCTGCGGTATTACTCCGGACGCCATCGAGTTCCTCCAAAACACTTCAGCGTAACCGCCAAGAGAGCTTACGCCCTCCTGAATCCTGGCTCCTCCAGAGTCATTGAGTCCGATGACGGGAACTCCATTTTTCATAGCGAGATCCATAATTTTACAGATCTTTTCGGCGTGGGTTTCTGAAAGTGAGCCGCCAAAAACAGTGAAATCCTGACTGAAAACATAAACCGGTCTTCCATCAACTTTCCCATATCCGGTTACAACACCGTCACCTAAAAACTGCTGGTCCTCAAGCCCGAAAGCCGAACTTCGGTGAGTTACGAATGCATCAATCTCTTCAAAACTGTTTTTATCGAGAAGGAGATCAATACGCTCGCGGGCTGTAAGTTTTCCTTTATCGTGTTGTTTTTTTATCCGGGCTTCACCACCGCCTTTTTTCGATTCTTCCCTGAGTTTTAATAGCCGTTTTACTTTTTCGTTTTCAGACATCCTGTGCTGTTAATATTCTTTTTATTTTCGCTCTTTAAAAAAAGTATGAAGTCTGTCGGTAAAATCAACAGCTACTTCATCAAATATATCAATATGGTTTCGATTAAACACCTCATCTTTGATAAACCGAGAGGCACTCTTCCAGTCATCCAAAAGTGCAATATCCTCTAAAGACTCCTCATATGCTTTCTCTGATCCGCTAAATATGCCGTCCACGAAACGATCTCTTTCGTCAGAAATCCATTTCATCAGCTCTTCTGCGGTTGCTCCTGAATTCTCATCATCATCCTCATCGTAGCTTCCAAAAAACGAATCGGCCAGTTTATCAGCTAACTGCAGTTTTTCCGCTTCTACAGACTTTGATTTGGAATCACCACTATCTTCATCTTCAACAACACTGCTTAAGTCTTCTCTTTCGAGAAAAGCCCTCCAGATAGGTACATCCTCCTCATCATCTGTTTCGTTATAAAGTTCGATCGATTCAACTCCGGCATCCTCTTCTTCATCCGGTCGATCCGTTTCAGCCAAATCTTCAACTTCAGATTCACTTTTCTCTTTAACCGATTTCGTATTCGCGGATTCGCCTCCGGATATCGCCCTCCATTTACTCAGCAGATCGGAATGTAATTTGTCGGGATCTTCATCCTCATCATCAAGTTTCAGAATATCCCGCCGTATTTCCCTGGTTGATTCCCCGGCATCCAATTTTTTAGTTTTACTGGCTTTGTTATTATCAGTTGAATCCTCTTGTTTATCCAGCTTAAATTTTGAGTGAATTTCTTCTTCAGAATCTTCCTCACCCTTCCTTGTATCACCACCGGTCTCCTCGTCTCTCTGTTTCCGGAATGAGCTGAGTATTGAATCTTCATCATCAACCTCTTTCTCTTTTTTGGATCTTTTTGAAGCTTTGGACTCCGCACCTGAGACCGCCTCAGTTTTATTACTTTTAACGTCGCTGGTCACCTCTTCGTCGTCCAACAGATGATCCGGTGATGACATCACCTCGATAAACTCAGTTCTATTTAATGATTTACTGAGTTGATCGAATAATCTTGAGATTTTTTTCTGTCCTTTATCTTCAAAGTAAAGCCTGAACATGTCGGTATCCACAGATGGACCTGCTAAAACAAACATTGGCTCCAGCTCTTTTGCCCAATCCAGAGAGTTAAAGGAGTGTATCAATTTGTCATCGATCTGTGCAATAATTCTTTTACACTCAGAGATTTTGAGTTCGGTTTTACTCTTCTTCTCCATATATCGGATAAGTGCTGCTGCAAGCGGCCGGCCAACAGTTATGTACCGAATTCTTTTTTTCAAATCCTTAACCGTTAACACCTCATCGTTGCCAAATAGAATTTCTGGAATTGCACGACGGGGTTGCGTAGCGAGATCCAATGCATCCGCTACTGCTGTTTCCAGCAGTGGAGCTGCATATGAGGCCGGCATTCTAACTTCTGTTTTTATCGCCTCGAGGAAATTTTTCCAGGCAAAACGGACGGAATCACCATCCATATCGGCCCATTCCGTTTCAGGTGGATTTACTGATTCACTCAGATTTTGATGCATTTCCAAAATAACTCTCTCAGTGATAAATGCTGGTATATCAAGCACCTGGAGATCTTCTGGGGTATAATACTCTCTAAAACGGGGTAACTGAGCTGTCAGCTTCTCTGTGATGTGGCGTACTGTTCGCTCCATATCTTTTTATATTTACTCTTTATGCAAACTTTGTAAGGGTTCTATTATAATAACTTTTCTTCAATTACTTTATGATCAATTTTGCCACAATTTTATTAAAACCCTCTTTTTCCTTCTTTTTGCATCTCTTAAAATTTACCTTTCACCATGATTGAAATCTCTGCAAACAATATTTCAAAAAAATATGGGCGAAAGCGTGTGCTAAACGGCATTAGTTTTCTCCATCAAACTACTGTTCTGGGAATCGCCGGAGCAAATGGGTCCGGGAAATCCACGTTACTAAAAATTATTTCTGGTTTATTAAAACCAACTTCCGGAAAAATCCAATGGGAGATATTTGAAGACACACTACAACCTAAAGCCATAATACCATATATCGGGTTTTCAGCACCTTATGTTCAACTTTATGAGGAACTGACAGTAGAAGAAAATTTACGTTTTTTAGTGGAGCTTCAAAAAAACTCCTCTATAGAAGATATTAATGATCTGCTACACCGTTTCGAAATAAAAAAGCTGCAAAATTCCCTGTACGGCAACTTATCAACCGGCCAGCAACAGCGTGTCAAACTAGCTTCTGCTGTAATTAAAAAACCATCCATTTTGATTATGGATGAACCGGGATCCAACCTGGATCAAAAAGGAAAATCACTGATCAAAAATCTAGTTCAAACATTCAGGGATAGTAAAAAAATGGTAATTATCGCCTCCAACCAACAAGATGAACTGGACCTCTGCGACAAAACTATAGACTTAAACAATTTTAAATAAGAATAACATGTACACTCCTGAAGACAAGCAGCTGGCCAAACAACTACTGAATCACAGCACCGAATTAAAGGAAGGAGAAAATGTAATGCTCCAGCTAGTCGGACTGAATGGGATCGGTTTAATCAGAGCACTGACAGATGAGGTCAGAAAAATGGGAGCTCACCCTTTCATCAAAATTGAAGATGGAGAGACAAATCGTCTTCTGCTGGAAAATGGTGACGAGGAGTTTTGGACAAATCAAGCAAATGTAGACCAGCTTCCTTTGATGAAACAGATGGATGCCTTTATTGGGATTCGCGCAGCTGAAAATATCTACGAGAATTCTGAGGTACCAAAAGAGGCAAATCGGGCGTACTCTCAAAAATTTCTCAACCCGGTTCATTTTGAAGAGCGCGTTAACAACACAAATTGGGCCGTACTTAGATATCCATCCGCAGCTTTTGCCATGAACGCCAAAATGCCCACCGAAAAATTTCGAGAATTCTATTACGCTGCCTGTCTTTTCGATTACAACAAACTGGAGCAGGCCATGAAACCGCTCGAAGAACTTCTGCGGAAAACAGATCGAATTAAGCTTAAAGGGGAGGGAACCAATATCAGTTTTTCCGTCAAAGGTCAGAATTGGATTCCCTGTTTTGGTAAGCGAAATATTCCTGACGGTGAACTATTCTCTTCTCCAATTCTGGATTCCGTCAACGGACACATCACCTATGCCCCATCCGTCTACCAGGGAAAACCGTTTGAGTTTGTTAAGCTTGAGGTTGAAAATGGTGTCGTCACAGATTTTGACTCATCGAATAATTCAGCACTCGAAGAAATTCTCGATACGGATGAAGGAGCCAGACAATTCGGAGAATTTAGTTTTGGGCTGAACCCCATCATCAGCGAACCGATGTATGACATTCTATTTGATGAGAAAATCTATGGCTCCAATCACCTTACCCTTGGGAATGACTACGAAATTGCCCCCAACGGCAACGAAAGCAACATTCACTGGGATTTGGTCTGTATTGGTGCTGATGTATATCTGGATGGTGAGCTGATTCGAAAAGGGAGAGAATTTGTAAAGGATGAGCTGAAGGGATTAAATCCCGATTCTTTGGTCAAATAAGATCTGACTATAAAACAAAAACCTCCACGGTTATCGAACCTTGGAGATATTATTTGATTCAATTTTCCTGACGGACCGCGGTTAGCGGTCTGTCGGGGTCTTATTTTAATCGGCCCACGCTTCAGCATCGCTGTACACTTCGGCAAATTCGAGCTTGCTTCCATCTTTACTGACGGTTGCCTCAAACTCTATTCCCTGAGTATCGTCCTCGCGTTTGATCAACTGCTTGGCAAGCTGGTTTACGATTTGTGTTTGAATGACTCTCTTTAAAGGCCGGGCACCATAAACCGGGTCATAACCACGGGCTGCCAGCCAGTCTTTCACATTTTCAGATACGGAAACGGACACCCTGTTTCTGGCCAGCATCTTCTCAACTCGTTTAAGCTGAATGTCAACGATTTGTCGGATATGTCGCTGATCAAGCGGGTGGAAAACAACCACATCGTCAATTCGGTTCAAAAACTCGGGCCGAATCGTTTTCTTCAACTGCTCAAAAAGCCTGTCTTGCAGATCAGTATATGTTTCATCGTCCATTTCACCGCCACTCTTCTCAATCTCTTCGGATATCAGATGAGAGCCGATGTTACTGGTCATAATCACAATGGTATTGGTAAAATCGACCGTAACTCCTTTATTGTCGGTCAAACGGCCATCATCTAATAACTGCAAAAGGATATTAAATGCATCCGGATGTGCCTTTTCGATCTCATCGAGCAGTACGACGGAGTACGGCTTGCGACGAACCGCTTCGGTTAACTGACCTCCTTCGTCATACCCAACATATCCCGGAGGCGCTCCAATTAAACGGCTCACACTGTGTTTCTCCATGTATTCACTCATGTCGATTCGTATCATGGCATCCTCATCATTAAAGAGGAAATCAGCCAGTGAGCGGGCAAGCTCCGTTTTACCCACACCGGTTGAGCCGAGAAACATAAATGAACCGATCGGGCGGTTCTCGTCCTGCAGACCTGCTCTTGCGCGTCGTACAGCGTCAGAGACCGCTTCAATTGCCTGATCCTGACCAATCACCCGCTTATGGAGTTCCTCTTCCAGCTTGAGTAGTTTTTGCCGTTCGCTGGAAAGCATCTTAGTAACCGGAATTCCAGTCCATCGACTTACAATATCTGCAATTTCTTCAGCTTCAACTTGCTCCTTCAGTAGCGACCGGCCTTCTTGAACATCGTCCAGTTTTGCTTTCGTCTCTTCCAGATCTTTCTCCAACTGTGTAATGGTTCCGTATCGCAGTTCCGCTACTTTCTCATATTGGCCCTCACGCTCGGCTTTATCGGCCTGATTACGCGCCGTTTCAATCGCCTGTTTCAGTTCACGGGTTTTCTGGATCAAGCCTTTTTCATGATCCCACTGAGCCCGCATCGACTTCCGTTTCTCCTCCAGATCGGCAAGCTCCTTCTCATTAGCTTTTAGTTTGGCTTCGTCGTTCTCCCGTTTCAATGCTTCTCGCTCAATTTCGAGCTGACGAATCTGCCGTTCCATGCTGTCCAGTTCTTCCGGCATGCTGTCAATTTGGAGTCTCAGTCTGGAAGCGGCTTCATCAATCAGGTCAATCGCCTTGTCAGGCAAAAACCGATCGGCAATGTATCTGTGGGACAGTTCCGCAGCCGCAACAATAGCCGAGTCTGTAATTCGAACACCGTGGTGAACCTCATAGCGCTCCTGAAGTCCTCTCAAAATCGACACGGTATCTTCAATGGACGGTTCGCCAACAAACACTGTTTGAAGACGCCTCTCCAGAGCTTTGTCTTTCTCAATATACTTTCTGTATTCGGTTAGCGTGGTGGCACCAATTGCATGGAGCTCGCCCCGCGCTAATGATGGCTTCAAAATATTCGCCGCGTCCATAGAGCCTTCAGTAGCTCCGGCACCTACCAGGGTATGAATCTCATCAATAAAGAGAATGAGCTCTCCGTCAGAATCCATCACCTCTTTAACGACCGCTTTCAGACGCTCCTCAAACTCACCGCGGAATTTTGTTCCGGCTACCAGGGCTCCCATATCAAGAGCTACAATCTGCTTGGTTTTCAATCCTTCGGGCACGTCACCGCGTACAATTCTCAAGGCAAGTCCTTCAGCGATCGCAGTTTTACCTACGCCGGGCTCTCCAATCAACACTGGATTATTTTTGGTTCGTCGTGACAATATTTGCATCACCCGGCGAATCTCCTGGTCTCGTCCAATCACGGGATCCAGCTTATTTTTCTCCGCCATTTCATTCAGGTTCATGGCATATTTTTTTAATGCCTGATACCTGCTCTCCGCATTGGGATCATCCACGGTTTGGCTGCCTCTAACATCTTTTAAAATCTGCAGGACCTGATCCTTTTTCACTCCCTGATCTTTCAAAAGCGTACTGGTTTCCGACTCCGTAACAATCATAGCGAGTAAAATATGCTCAGAACTAATATACTCATCGCTCAAATCGGTCGCTTCAATTTGGGCTTTATCAAAAAGTGCTTTTGTATTGTTTGACAGGTACTGGCCTGATACAGATGCACCTTTAACAACCGGAAAGGACTTCATTTTTTTCTCAAGCTGATCTAAGAGCGATGAAACATTCACACCGATCTTTTTCAAAATCTGAATCGTAACATTTTCAGAATCACTCAAGAGCGCTTTTAGAATATGCGCTGGCTCTACAGCCTGATGGTTCTCATTTTGAGCCAGCTCAATTGCTGCCTGAACAGCCTCTTGAGCTTTTATCGTAAATTTATTGAAATTCATATATACTCCTGTTTAAACATTCTTTCTTTTTACTCTAAACAGAAGCTAAAATCATACCTGTAATTTAGAACCTGTCGGAATTGCAGTTAATGCACTAACAGTACGTTTAAATCACTGTTTTAAGTGTTGTATGGCAGAATTCCATCGATCAGTTCTGACTCAATTGCATTTAAAAAAAGAAACCGCCTGTCATTATCGATTAGATAACAACAGACGGTTCAATCTTCACCCAATTAAAAAGATTAACCGGTTTAACTACTTCTGTGTTGAAGTGAATTGCCCCGCATGATCACCATTTCTCAAGAACTCAAAGATCCTGTCTTGGTCCGTGTGATTCAGTTTGGCAACTAGATTTTCTATTCTCGGAAAGCTTTGCTGATTTTGGTAAAAGTAGATCCCAAAATTTGCTTTTGCGGAAACCGACTCTAATGTAGTTTCCTCAGCAACTTTTTACCTTTTCTATAACTTTGTCTGAAGTGAGTTCTGGATAGACAATTTTATAATTTAACATGTTAAAAAGAGTGGATTCAACAACGTCATTCACATTATAGGAAAGCCCGTAAAACAAACTCTGCTCTAGCCGTTCAGGACTTTCTTCACTCAGATTATTTTATGGCATTGCATCAGCAGTTATTGTTAAAGAAAAAAACTACACTGATAATGGAGAGTATGCTTTTTATTTTAAACATCGTGTTGTTTGATTTATGCTTACTTGAGTGATTGGTTCATAATATATCTTCAAGTCTTCATATCAATCAATTCTAGAAATCATTACCAAAATTAATATAATGGGCATTTTTGTGACTTTTTTACAT
>NZ_JAWLDW010000057.1:0-16155 GCF_041686455.1 Rhodohalobacter sp. | reverse complement strand
CCGAAGGTTCCAGGTATCCACCTCCTGCTCATACTGTTTCCTCAACGTAACCGGCACCCCGGCATCGGCAAGGGCCTCTTCCAGTTCTACCGACCTTCGCTCGCTCAGCGCGCGGTCCATACCCACCATGCGAAACATCACCGGCGGCTGGTCCGCCCCGATTAATGCACTCCAGCTCTGTGTTTCTGAGATCGGTTCCGTGCTCCAGCCCTCAAAATCCTCATCAAACCGTCGGATCACCTCGCTTGCTTCCCGGGCCTCACCTTCTCCGCTGACCGGCACCGATATCGAAAATTTATTCAGGCCTTCGCGCGCCAAATTGGCCAGGTTGGTTTGATCGGTAAAGCCGCCCTCCACCTGTATTTTCCCGTGACCCAATCCGGCAGACTCTATCCGCATCTTCAGCGCGTCAGCCGCCTGCACCGTGGAGTTCAGGGATGTATTTCCCGGAAGCTGTACGCGGTAGCTCACCACTGAAGGTTCATCTTCCGGCAGCATTGTTTTGGACACCATCACAAATGCGTATCCGGCTGCGGCTACCAGGAACGTAGCAAAGGTCAGCATCCAGACCGGCTTTCGTAACACCGATTGCAGGCTGGACTCATACCGGTTCAGGAGGTTGTCAAAAAACTTTCGGGTATTGAGCTGGCCCGATTCTCCCTGCCCCGCCTTCTTTTTACGCCGTTCCAGGATCTGCACAACCAGCACAGGCAGGATAATCAGCGCCACAAACAACGAGGCGAGCAGGCTGATGGAAAGGGTGTAGGCTTGGTCCTGGAAAAAAGCGCCTTCGAATCCGCCCAAAAATATGAGCGGCAAAAATACAGAAATGGTGGTAAATGTGGAGGCGGTGACCGCCAGGGCAATCTCTTTCGTACCCACCGCGGCAGCCCGTTTTACCGAGGGCGCGGCCGGCATGTGGCGGTTGATATTTTCGAGTACCACAATGGCATTATCGAGAAGAAGCCCGATGCCCAGCGTGAGCCCGCTGAGGGAGACAATATTGAGCTGAATGCCCGATCCGTACATCGCGAAAAACGTAAGAAAGATCGAGACAGGGATCGCCACGCCGATAGTGAAGGGCGTGCGAATATCGTTCAGAAAAAGAAACAGCACAAAAAAGGCCAGCACACCGCCGATCAGAAGGGTCTGAAGCAGGTTGGAGATCGCCTTGCGGATGAAGGTGGCGTCCTCCCGAAGAATTTCAATATTGATGTCCGGGTGCAGTTCGCGCATCTGATCCAGCAGCGGCACGAGCGTATCAAACACCTCCACCGTGTTGCTGCCATACTCCTTTTTGACGAGTAGGTTCAGCACGCGCTCCCCCTGCAGAAGGGCAAAAGATGTGGGATCGGATTCATCCAGGCGGACCTCCGCCACGTCGCTCATCAGCAGAACTTTTCCATCGCCCAGCCGTTTCAGGGGAACCGTATCCAGGTCGTCCAGTTCGTTGATGCGGCTCTGGATCTTCATGGAATACCGGTACCACCCATCCCGCAGCTCCCCGCTGGTGGCAAACAGGTTGGCCTGCTGCACGAGAGACTGCACCTCGCTCAGCGACAAATCAAACCGGTCGATCTCCTTTGGCAGGTAGCGGATTTGTACCTCCGGCTCCACCGCTCCCACCGGTACTACTTGTGCGATTCCCTCGGCCTGTTCCAGCCTGCGTGAGAGAACCTGTTCGGCCCACCGTTTGAGGGAGAGGCGCGTATCAAAATCACTATTGGGACGGTCTTTCGAGGTGATGGCCAGCACAGCGATTGGATCATCTGCCGTGGTATTAAAGATGAGCTGAGGCCTCGATGATTCCTCCGGCATAGCATATTGCGCCTGGTCGAGCTTTTCGCGCACATTCAGAAATGCCAGGTCCATATTGTGGCCCCACCGGAAGTTAAGGTAGATGACGCTCTGCCCCTGCCGGGCAAAACCGTGTACCTGGTCGATGCCCGGAATGGTGCTCAGGACCGCCTCAAGACGTTCGTTGATGCGCGTTTCTACCTCACGCGGCGACGCCCCCTGCCAGTCGGTCCGCACCACCAGGTTCGGCGAATCCACGTCGGGCAGCAGATCTACCGACAGTTCGTACAATGCCAGCCCTCCAAAAATGAAGGCTGCAAGAATGAGAATGATTGCAGTTATGGGGCGGTTTAGCAGCAAAAGATCAGGGTCAGCCGGTTAGGGTTGTATGATAAATTTCAAAAACTGATGAATATAATTTTATCGATTTATCGTGTTGAAGATAAACGAATCATTACTACGATTATAGTTTACTATTTTATTACGTGCAAATATTTTTAATACAAACCTTTCTCTTCTAACCGTTGTTTGATTTTATAAAGCTGAATTTTGTAATATTTGTCATCTTCATATCCACCCAAATGAAGAAAAATGGTTGCGATTATCAATAGAAACAACAACATTATTTATTAGAACAACCACAAATAGGGACTCGAGTGCCCAGGATACCAACCGGTAAATCAAAGCTCGAAACATCAAATATAAAAATTTCGATATCTCATATATAGCGGGACGATTTTCATCTTTTATTGACATCATTGAGAAATTCCATCCATCATTTTCTTATTGCTTTGCCAATTCTTTACCTCCTCTTGTAGTTCATCTTTACTCATCGAATAAATCCGAAAAACTTCAGACATTTTTAGATCATCCTGCCTTGTAGAATGAAATTTACTGTTTATTCCTCGGTCATGCGTTAAGTGAAATAAAGGACCCATAACATGTACAAACTCATGGGCGAAAATTTTGGCATTTCAGATACCCTCTGACTTCCTAAGTTGAATCGGCAATAAACGCTATCTATAAACATTGCTTACATAAAAGCTAAGAATTCATTTAAATTCATAGGCTCTGACTTCTCCTACTTCGGTTACCACAAATATTCGTTTATTTTTAAAATCAATATCAAATATCGGTAGTATATTTACATCTGATATGATCTTATATCGCTGGATGAGGTCGCCATTTTGATTAAAATGATGAATCCAAAATGAATTAAACCCAGTAGGATTTGAATTTGTCCCTAAAAATAATTCCCCATCATTATTGCTTACTCCTGAAATATACTTTTGAAATAATATTCGTGATTGCGGAGTCAGTTTTTCCATAGTTTCAAAATAACTAACGGCAACAGAATCAATTTCTGGGAGATCTGGAATTTCGACAGACCATAGTTTTTTTCCGTCAGTATTATACTTTGCAATCATTGGAATTGCATTATAAATGAGAAAAATCTCATCAGGGTTTGCACGGTCAGCAACCGGAAAAGCATTGGATTTATCCACAGGTGGAATCTCCCGATTTGAAATCGCTGTCCTGTGGTTAACCGGGTTCATGGTAAAGGTACTACCCTCAAGAATTTCTCCAACTTCTGCAAGCTGAGTTCCTCCCCAATCTCTTATTTCATAGATTTTATCTACCTCTTTTTCAATATGAATAGAAGAAAACAATAAAGTATCGTCAGATAAAATAAATGGTTCAAATACTACATCCGGAGATTGGATTATTGCTGTACTCATAGGTGGGAGTCTGTAATGAAATCCTAATTCTCCAAAATCTAATGATGAAAGAAATTCACCATTATAATTGTATTTATGAATCAAAAACTGCCCTTTATCAATAACAAATAGTGATTTATTAGTAATAATAATATTATTAACCCACCAAAATTCTCCAGGACCGCTTCCGGGCCGGCCAATCTCGTTCAATACACTTCCATTATCATTTAAGTGCATAATTTTGTTTTGAGCTACATCATAGATGAATAAATTTGAATTGCCATCATATCTTAAAATCGTAGGCACACCAATTATATCATACTCTATAGAGACTATAGTATCATAGTTATCAATATTTTTTATATCTACATTTATTTCTTTATCGTACTCATTCTCACTGACACAACTTATAAGAGTAAAAACATATAAAAATAGTATCATAATTTCTTTCTAATTAAACATTTTTATATAATTTTCTATTATAAATTGATTATTATATTAATAAATTTATAGATATTACATCTTTAGATATAAATTATAGGAAGGCTTTGCAAAACCCCCTGAGTTCGTGAGTTTTTAATTGAATTCAGTTATTTTTGGTTCGACCTAAATCTTCATCTAAAATCAGATATTTTCATGGCTGACGGTGATCAATTAAGCTTTGGCGACGGACTTCTTTCAAACAGGAAAAAAATCAGCAAACTTTCCAAACACTTGGCAAAGCTTGACGAGATCATCGACTGGCAGCCCCTGGTCCGGGACATCTCGATCATCGATAAAACCGATACCAAAACCGGTGGTCGGCCTCGTAAAAACCCATTTTGGATGATCAAAGCCACGTTTTTGCAATCCCTGTTCAGCCTGAGTGATCCCCAGCTGGAAGATCAATTGATTGACAGGCTGAGCTTTCAGCGGTTTGTTGGGATCAACCTGGATCAAGAGATTCCGGACTTTTCGACTTTTTGGCGGTTCAAAGAAGCCCTGAGCAGCCACAGCCTGGACGAACGCATCTTTGAGTTGATTAACCAGCAACTGGAAGCCAAAGGCCTGATGGTCAAAAAAGGAACCATTGTCGACGCGTCTATTATTCCGTCTTCGGGGCGTCCGCTCTCGGATAAAAAGCGCAAGGAGTTGTCCCAAACCCCGTCCCCGCAAATCGACACGGATGCCAAATCGAGCAAGAAAGGCGGCACCTGGTATTTTGGCTACAAAGGCCATGTGGGAGTAGATGTGGAGTCGAAACTCATTCGTAAGGCCACCTTCACCCCGGCCAATGTGCATGACAGCACGCAAACCGAACAGCTGGTTAGTTATGACGAGAAGGCCTTATTTGGCGATAAAGCCTATGTGGATAGCCATCACAAATATTCGGCCCGCCATTACGGCTGGTACTACGGGGTGCTGGACAAAGCCGCTCGCAGTCAGCCGCTTTCGAGTTCTCAGAAAAAACGAAACCGCAAGTTAAACAGTGTTCGGGCCGCCGTGGAGCATCCATTTGCATGGATGAAGACCAAGGCAAACCTGGTTGCCATGCGAGCCAAAAACCAGTCTCGAAACCGGTTGCGATTTCTCTTTGCCTGCATTGGATGGAATCTGAACAGGGCCGGATTTTTACTTAAAAAAACCAGATCCGTTGGATCGGTAGCTCTATGAAACGCAAAATGAGCATAAAATTGGCTTTTCAGGGCCTTTTGAAGGCCTCTAACAAGGTTTGCCGACCTAAAGATGGCAGAAATGTTGTCCACTGTATGAAAATCAGATCAACATTCAGCCACAAAAATTAAATCAAAGAACAACGAAGGGTTTTTCAAAGCCTTCTATAGAATAAATTATTTGCAACATGAGAGGGCTTTGCTGAACCCCTGATATTTCGAGTTTTGATGGTTGATTTGTAGAATTCGGCAACTGATTCAGTATTTGTGCAATTAAAAAGGATTTTCCATGGATAAAAGACATCAACTCAGCATTTTAGACCAATGGGCCAGCAATGCCAAGCAAGTCTCTCGCTCTACAAACGCCTTCAAGAAATTGACGAGTGGATCGACTGGCAGCCACTCTACGAATTTGGCCGTCGCATTGACAAAACTGGCCCCAAGGGCGGACAGCCCCGTAAACCGGTTCGGTGGATGATTCGCGGATTTTTTCTTCAGTACTTGTATCAGCTGAGTGACCCGCAGCTGGATCAGGCCGTCCTGGATTTTACTACCTTCTGGCGGTTTTGCGATATGCTGGCCAGCGAGGGTCTTGTCGAGGAACTCTTTAAGGAGATCACCGATCAACTGGACGCCAAAGGACTTTGGTTATAAAGGCCATATTGGCGTGGATGCGGGTAGTAAACTCATTCGAAAGATTGCTTTTACTCCAGCCGCGCCTCACGACAGCACGGAGTTAGAAGACCTGGTGTGTGAGAATGAGCGCAGCTTGTTTGGCGATAAAGCCTACGACCGTGATAGCCTCAAACAGATGGCCAGAGACAACGGCTGGTACTGGCATCCTGGATAAAGGAAAACGGGGTGACCCGCTGAGTTCCACACAGAAAAAACGAAATGGGCGTCACCAGCAGGTTCGTTCGCAAGTGGAACATCCGTTTACATCAATCAAAGATCGCTATGGCTTGCGATGGGCACGGGCCAAAACGAAGGTAAGAAACAAAGCCCGCTTTGTAATGGCATCCATCTGCTGGAACATTGAACGCGGTATTACCTGGTCGAAAAAACAGCAGAAATTACCCCGGCAAAGTCAACCTGATGGGTGGAGTATGGCTGGGAGCGGCTGAATGGCTGTAAATTGGCCATTTAGCCGCTTCAAAACAGCCATAATTGGTCAAAAAAATACACTATTTGAAAGAACGTGACTTTAAAAATCTGAAGTTCAGAAAATCGAGGGTAATTCAAAGCCCTCTTGAAGTATTAATTATGAATCCAAAAAAGAAAATGAGAAGTGTTTCTGTTTCAATCGGTCTATGATTCACAATAATTCAAAATCAGACTTATTAAAGTTGGGAATAGTATATGTAGTCAGTTCATAGAGAGTATTACCAACAACATGGAGTAAGAGTCCCACCAACCCCACAATAACATCCCTGTCCACCTTCACAATGTTTACAGGTCTCATTACAACCACTATCATAACAACATTTATATAAATTACAGTCACTCCCTGCCATAATCTTCTTCATCTCCGAACGGCCTAACACCTGGCCTGTGTTTAATAATTCTTTCATTGTTTTCACCTTTTTGGTTTGGTTTGATTTTTATCCTGATTTATCCCGGTAAAACTTGGGATTGAAACCAGATTTCTGCCTCTTATTTCTTGCTTCTATAGCAAGCACATACCCATATAATACAAAAATACACAACTTCCCGCACCCCTGTTATAGTAGGAGTAAAGATTACTCTCAAACAGAGTGAATGCCAATATTTTATGATGGATAACACTATCACAAAATGAATGAGTCTCTGAAAATCTTATATATAAAGTGATTCCACAAACCATTTAGATAAAATGATAGATCACAATTCTTAATTTTCACCATGTTTTAATTTCCTGAATCATTTCCTGTTTGGACATCCCATAGATGCGAAATACTTCAGATGATTTAATATTATCTTGTGTTGGAGAGTGAAACCGGCTATTGACATCTCGTTCGTGTGTTAAATGAAAAAGTGGTCCATGTATACGTTCATAACGATACCCCAACTTCTTCCATCGATTGATTCTCTCACCATCTTCCCTGCCCCACCCATAAAATTTTTCAATTTCCATACCCGCCTCAATGTAACTTTCTTTCTGGGCAAATAATCCTCCACCTACAGGATATGAAGCATATAATTCGATCATATTGTCGCAATTATCTTGCAAAACGCTAAAATCAAGAGTCTTAAAATAAAGTTCTCTTACAATAAGAGTGGTATCAAGAGCCTTATCCTGGTATGGGGAAACAAAATCGGCTTCCTGGTTTCTTAGCATTTCAATTGATTTAAGTATCTGCACTGGGCTTACAATCACATCAGCCTCCCAAACTGGATATTCCGGACAGTTACCATTAACGTCTAAACTATCTAAAATCATGAATACACAAGCCACCCTGGATCAACTCCGTGAACTTAAACTTCATGGTATGGCTCGCAGTTATGAGGCCATTCTTGCCTTGCCGATCCATCAACACCCCGAACCGCACGCTCTGCTGGGGCAGCTAACCCAGCATGAATATGAGTATAAACGCAACCAACGCACCGAGACCTACCTTCGGCTGAGCAAATTACGGTATGCCACCAGCCTGGAGGAAGTAACCTGCAGCGAGCAGCGCAACTTTTCCCGTGAACAATTGTCCATGATCGCCGAATGCAGCTGGATTGACCGGGCCGAGAACCTGCTCATTACCGGGGCCACCGGGTGCGGGAAAAGCTATTTGGCCTGTGCGGTCGGCCACCAGGCCTGCCTGATGGGTTATAAAACGTTGTATCTGAATATGAACCGTTTTATCGAGCAAATTACGCTGGTCAAACTCGACGGGACGTTTATCAAGCAATTGAATCGAATCGAAAAAATCCCGGTATTGATTTTCGATGATTTTGGCCTTCAGCCTTTGCAAAGTGATGTCCGGCTGGCGTTGCTTCAGATACTTGAAGACCGCTACGGAAAAAAGTCCACCGTGATCGCCTCGCAATTGCCGGTAGGCCAGTTGTATGAATACCTGAAAGATGCCACGTTGGCCGATGCCATTTTGGACCGTTTAATACACACCGCACACCGGATAGAATTAAGTGGTGAAAGCATGAGGAAAAAACAGTAATATTGTCATAGCTAATAAATCACCACAACCAGATCCAAGAGGAGTCAGCTTCTCCAGACCAGGGGGGCAGCTTGTACGGAATAATCAAAATCAGTCATCATTCATTTATTTCTATACCAATTCTTTACTTCTTCTTTTAATTCATCTTTACTCATCGAATAAATCCGGAAAACTTCAGACATTTTTATATCATCCTGCCTTGAAGAATGAAACTTACTGTTTATTCCTCGATCATGCGTTAAATGAAACAAAGGACCCTCAACATGTGCAAATCCATGACCGAAAATTTTTGCCCGTACAACTCTTTCACCATCTTCTCTTCCCCAACCATAAAAATTTTCATTCTCCATTCCGATTTTGATATAGGTTTTTTTGTTACAGAAAAAAGCTCCTCCCAAGGGGTTTGGGGTATAGAGTTTCTTCATTTTACCTTCATTTTTTTTAAGAATTGAAACATCCCCTGTTTGAATAAATTTTTCGCGAATTATTTTTGATGTTTCTAAAAAATAATACTGGTAGGGGAAGATAAAATGTGCTTCCTTTTTGCGCAGCCTATTTACAGATGATGAAATTTGTTGAGGTGGAATAATCACATCTGTATCCCAAATAGCTACATATGGTGTCTCGCTATCTCTAACCAATTCATTAATATATTTTGTGCGATGGAAAATGGGGTCAAAATCTTCAATAAATCGGTAGTGAATGTGATCGCTAAGATACGTTTTGATCAATCCATTATTATAAGCCGACGCCTCCAATACATGAATAATCGTCTTAAAGTGAACATCTAAATAGTTTACAACAGAAATAAGATTTTCGAGGCGAACTATAGAATCAAGCCTGACGGGTATTAAAAAGGTTGTATCTTGCAGGGATGTTTTTTCAGTTCTGTTCATGCTGTCTTCGGATTAACGAGTTTGATGTTTTGCTTGCAATACTCATCCAAATAAATCAGTTCAAGCCCTATTCCCATTAATCCTGATATCAAACCTATGTTGTTTCTTTTCATCATATCGTTTGCCAAATCATCCCAAAATGGGGATGAGGTTATGGCTTCAATCATGTTTGTAGCAGGAATCTGAGGATACCACTTAGGATACAAGTGTGCCACCTTTCGGCTTATTGCTGAAACACCTGCAATTCCATCCAAATAGGTCAAATTATTATTATACAATTCCTGCTGAATCATTTTTTCTAAAGATATACTTTCAATAAGCCGGTTAATGTGTTCCTTCCAGTCTCTCATTTTACGGTGTTGAAGAATGGATAACATGCCCAGGCTTAAATTTAACCTGTTACTCTGCAAACGCGGAAACAGGGATAAAACAACAGGAGATAACTCATCGAAAATCCGGTCTAATTTGATATCATAAAGACCTGTTTTTGCCACCTTTCCCAGCATACAAAGGCAGACAGGCAGATCCCAGACTATATCAAAAGAAGGTGGTTCTTCAAACTTAATTTTACGGTTTTCGATCTTGTCGCTAAGCCGGTTTACAAGTTCAATCAAAATTCGTTCATGAAGACTGTTTGGCAAATCATTTGATCGTTGCTCCATCCTCTTCACTTTTGACAAGACATATAAAATGAGCCCCAGATCTCCATTCAGAAATCCAACAGGACTTTCGTCAGAAGAACAAATATGTTGGTAGATCCTGTCATCTATTCTTTCTAAAACATCCTTCTTCGGATCTTTTACCATCCCATTTTGTTTTAGATATTCAATACCCCAGGCTATGCCAGCTAAACCGTTTTCAAATTCGATTGGAATAAATTCGTTTTCTATATCTTTGTAAACTTGATTTAGCAGAGAATCGGAAATCTGCTCACATTCCTCGTTATTTGTTCTTTTCGCCAACTGATAAAAAAATAATACCCCGCCCATCTTTCCATTTAGAAGTCCTGGACTGTTGGCTCCCAAAATTAGTTCCTCAGACGTTTCCCTTATCAGTTTTAATTTTCCCGATACGTTATGTTTCATCTTTACCTTAGTTCTTTAGTAATATTGTTTATTACCCTTTCAATTAACCTCATATCCTGCGTAATAATCTCCGCCTGACCCGTCATTCCGTTCCGGGGGGTAATTTCCCGCCCGTAGTTGGTCACCAGACCTTCTGGGAAATGGACTTCAGCAAAGAAGAGACTGTCTTGCACCGGGAAGTCAGAAAAGTACTCTACGCGTCCAATGACTGAACCAAATTCGTGGTACGGATACCCGCTGAACCTCACCTGTACCTGCTGACCCTCCTCAATTTTGCCAAACGACTGCTGGGATACCGCCAGCTCACCGAAAAACGATGTATTATCGGGCTGGATGTAGAATAGCCGCTGCCCCACCGCCAGGTTTTGGTTTTCCTGCAAAATACCGGCAAACACTACCCTGCCGCCAAACGGAGCCGTGACCAGATAATTGGTTTTCCATTCGTAAATGGCGCTTTTGAGAAGGTTTATCGACTGAAGAAACATCGAAACCTGATCTTCTGTTCGTTTATCGAGCTCCATGATCTCCCTCTCCTTGGCGATTTGGGATACAACATTGTTGATGATCGCTGATTCGGTTTGCTGCAAAGGCAACTGCCGGGCCGACAGCTCTGCCTCGGCCCGGTCGAGTTCGATCGGGGCTATATGATCGTTCTCGGCCAGACGCCGTTTCATTTCCACTTCCCTCTGAGTGAGATTATACTCCTTCTGCTGAATCTCTTTTTGCTGGTGAAGTTGTTCCATCAACTGGTGTGTATAATCCATCTCCTGCATCAGAATCTCCCGCTGGCGGGAATAGAATCCACCAGGCAAATACGATACAAACTCCCGGTAAGCCTGTTCAAATCCCTGGAAGGTATTCTGAATTTCACCCAGGTTTGTAAATTGGCCGGTATTAAAACCATTCATTCGCTGCAGGCTGCCTTCCAGCAGCCATACCCGCATTGAATCTACCATTTCATCAAGTTTCAGTACCTGCTGATGCTGTGCCGTACTCTCCAGCCAGGCAAGTACACTGCCCTCCTCCACACGGCTGTTGTTACTAACGGTAATCCGCACCAGTTTACCACTAATTCGGCTCTCCAGCGATTGAGGGGCGTCCACCGCCGACAAACGAAGAGGAGCATGAATCACCTCCGGATATTTGATGACCGCCGCCGACAGCAGCACCATTCCCAGAACCCCGAAAAAGGCCATTATTCCCCACCTGATCAGCCAGTGTGGCGGGCGCCCAATAATCTCCTGCACTTCCTCGCTGCGAACATCCAGTTCGGAAAGTCGGCGGCTTTGAGACCCGGAAGTTGATGGTATGTTATTTGTATGTTCAGGCATAGGTTTGGTTTAGTAAGAAGTGAAAAGGCAAAAGTGAAAAAGGGAGAATGAAATCCCCTCTTGCCCCAAGGGATGCCTTCGGCAATAGGGGACAGATCAAAGAGCGTCCAGCGATTTGATCTGGGGTATGCTCGATCAAATCGATGTTCTATGCAACGAGTACACACCCCTCGCTTGGCAAATCAGGCTCTGCCTTTTTGCCTTCGCTTTTCCCCTCTCGAGAGGGGATTTTCCATCCCAATCCCTGTTTTTTTCACTTTTGCCTTCTCACTTTTCATCACTTTTAACTCAATTACCCAGTTCCAGTTGATTCTTCACTAATTCAAAATAAGCTCCTCCCTTGCGGGCCAGTTCACTATGCGTGCCCTGCTCAATGATCCGGCCTTCTTCGAGTACCACGATGTTATCTGCGTTTTTGACCGTGCTGAGACGGTGGGCGACGACCACCACCGTTCGGTTTTGGAAAAATTCCTTCATATTATCCATAATCGCCCGTTCGTTGTTGGCATCCAGGGCGTTTGTCGCTTCGTCGAAAAAGAGAAATTCCGGGTCTTTGTACACTGCGCGGGCGATCAAAATTCTTTGTCGCTGCCCCTGGCTAATACCATTGCCTTCGGCCCCGATTTTGGTGTTAAACCCCAACGGTAGCGATTCGACAAACGCCCGAATATTAGCAACCTGGACGGCATGTTCCAGCTTCTCGATATTAGGCAACTCCTCGCCCACAGCGATGTTGTTGGCTATGGTATCCGAGAAGATAAATCCGTCCTGCATCACGGCCCCGCAATGGCTGCGCCATACCCGGGGGCTCAGTGTTTTGAAGTTCCGGTCACCGATCCGGATCTCCCCTTTTTCGGGTGGATAAAATTTCAGCAGCAGTTTCAACAGCGTGGTTTTGCCGCTGCCGCTCATCCCGACAATGGCCGTGGTTTTACCTTCCGGAATGAGCAGGTCAATATCTTTTAAAACCGGCTCATTCCCGGCCCCGGGGTAGGTAAACAGAAGTTTCTTGAGATGGATATCTCTTTTTTTCGGAAGCTGGTACGTATACATGGTATCCGCGGGTTCTTCGTCCTCCTTCTCGTGGACTTCATTAAGCCGCTCCATACTAATTAGTGCATCCTGGGTGGACTGCACAAACCCGATGAGTTGTTGGATTGGGCTGTTGAGCTGGCCGATGATATACTGGATAGCCAGCATCGCCCCAAGGGTAAGCTGGCCGTTCACCACGGCAATAGCCGAGATAAACGTGATGCCAATATTCTTCCCTTCATTAATGAAAAACGCACCGCCCTGCTGGTATTGCTCCAGGGCCAGGTTCTTCACCTGGTAGCGGAACAGTCGCGCCTGGAGGCGCTCCCACTCCCACCGTTTCTGCTTCTCACAGTTATTGAGTTTGATCTCCTGCATCCCCTGGATGAGCTGAATCACTGTGCTCTGGTTGCTCGAAGAGATCCCGAACCGGCGGTGGTCCAGCTCACGGCGTTTCTTCAAAAAGAGAACAACCCAAATGACATAGAAAACACTTGCCACAAGAAAAACGGTAAAGATCATCATGTGGTAATATGCGAGAACCAGTGAAAAAACCAGCAGGTTCATAAAGGAAAACAATGTAGAGAGGCTCTGGCTGGTTAAAAAATTCTGAATCCGCGAGTGGTCGCCCATCCGCTGCAAAATATCTCCCACCATTTTGGTGTCGAAAAAGGGCATCGGGAGTTTCATCAGCTTGATAAGGAAATCGGACAAGATGGAGATGTTGATGCGGGTGCTCATGTGGAGCAGAATCCAGGAACGGATAAACTCTACTCCAGTACGGCCGAAAAAGAGCATAAGCTGCGCCATCAGGATTAGGTAGATAAAGTTGACATCCCGGTTTTGGATACCAATATCCACCACAGCCTGGGTAAGAAACGGAAAGATGAGCTGCAGGATGCTGCCGGCCAGTAGGCCAAGTGCAAGCTGAAACAACAGGTTCTTGTAGGGCAATATATAGCGAAACAGAATCCCGAAGCTAAGGCGGTTGCCGGTTGCTCCTTCCTGGTCGTAGAAGGCCGGAGAAGTATAGAGCAACAGGGCAATCCCTGTACTCTGACCGCTATTTTTTGTATTCAGCCATTGCTGTAAAAACTCTTTTTTTTGGTAGGTAACCTTACCTTTTGCAGGATCGGCAAGATATACTGTATCCCCTTTTATCCTGTAAACCACGACGAAGTGAACCTGATTCCAGTAAATAATACAGGGCAGTGGTGCTTCTCCTTTAAGTTGCTCCCAGGTCAATTTTGCCCCAACCGTCCGAAAGCCAATCTCCTCGGCAGCCTCACTTATGCCCAGTAGTGATACCCCCTCGCGGTTAATGCCGCTCTTTTGGCGCAGGGTATCCATAGTATAAGCCCGGCCGTAATGTTTAGATACCATCCGCAGACAGGTCGGGCCACAATCCATTTGGTCAAATTGTTTGTAAAAAGGGAAAGTTTTCATTCAGACTATGTTTTTTACAACTCCTCCCATTCAATACGATATCGCACCACCTGTTGCAGGCCGGTTTCTTCATCGGTTTGGCGGGTATACATCTTGCCGTTTTTTACCACCTCAATGGGTTCATCCCGCGTCCATTCGAATGTGGTGATCAGCTCGCCGGTTTCATCAAGCACCCACCACTCGTATACATCCAAATCTACCACGATGGTAGAGATCCATATTAGATCTGAATCATCAACAAAAAATTGAGATATAGCAGGATGTGTTTTAGGCAATTTGTCACCAAGTATTCTTCTTGAATCTGAAATGATGTCCATAACCCGAAAGAATCCTGGAAATTCAGAATCTTTTTCAATGGCTACATTCTGAAAAGGATGAAAAATTCCGTTTAAAAATTCACCTACTGAATCAAATATTTTTATAGCAACTTTATCTGTCCAGACAAAATACATTTTACCAGAAGCTGATAATGAAAATAAGGTCGTTCGGTCGAATGGAACAGGAGGTAATGTAATCCCTCGTTCATTAGTCAACTTAAAATTGTTTGTGATCTTAGAAATCTGTATTGGTGATTCATTTGCACGACCCCTTCTATCAACTAAAAAGTAATGCATAAATCGTTCAGTGATTGCCGAGCCATCACTCCTCCGGTTTTCAGGCATGCCAACGACTAAGTATTCGTCATTGAGTATGTCAAACTCCCCCAATCCTCTCAACCCATTGATCACTGGCATATCTATTTCGTGTACTAATTCAAATGAATCCGTATCAAAAATACTTACCCTCGAAAGGTTTGCGTCATATACATAAAGTTTATCATTTCGAAGTTTAAAGTTGTGGATAACCTGGAACTCACCCGGCCCTTTTCCTTCTCGTCCGATGGTGTCTATAAGACTTCCTTCCTTATCAAAAACATGTATTTTCTTGATCCCCTCTATATATAACCTTTCATTCGAATCAACTCCAATTTTAGGTGTATTATTAAAAAATGCCACCTTTGAATCATGGATCACACTGCTTTTGTGGAATGAAACTGCTAACTGAGGTTCAAAAGATTCACTGAAAACCTGAATATTTGTGTTTTCCCAAAAGAATTCCGGAAGAATTTCTTGATAAGATCTGTAATCACAACTACATAAAAAAACGCACGTAAAACATATCAAATAACGCGCAATGGTCTTATTTTTACACCACATATACTCTTCTAAGATAAGAATTTGTGTGGTAAGCAAGTAGGATGTCTGCAATTCAACTAACCTGCTTACCACATTTTTTGCATATCGTTCCACATGCATCAAATTGTTAAGCACTTGAACAATTTGCGGCAAAAGTTTCGCTATATTGAAGCTGGCAGCACGTATTGTACTCGAGGCCTGTACAAAGAACGGTACCTTCCATTCCACCTTCTATATTATAACATTCACATCTTGTGAAGCTATCCCCACTCCCTGCCATAATCTTCTTCATTTCCGAGCGGCCTAATGCCTGGCCTGTATTTAATAAGTCTTTCATCGTTTTCACCTTTTTGGTTATGTTTTTGATTTAAACCTGTTTATGCCAATTTTCTGTAGCAAGGGCCAGGTTATTAAACCCTTTTGTCCGTTCTACTTCGATTCCAGACAAATTTTTCAAATTTCATGAGCAGTAACGACTCCTTTCATGTTGCCATTCTCAGTTGTAATCATTTCGCTAAACCCTGTTACTACATACCTGAGGTCCTCTACCCGGTATTGTGTTGGAAGCTTGTACCCATTCACAAAAAACGTAGGTGTGCCTTTAATTTCCGCCTTTTTAAACCAATCTGAATGGTAACTGACAACCGCATCGATGTTTTGATTTTCCCCGTTTGTCTGAAAAGAATACTTCTCCCGAAACCGGTTCAGATCAGATAGTTCAAACCAATCCTTTAACACTTTTTCCGCTTGGAAAGACTGATCGTCTGTTCCATTTAATGCAGTCAGCCAGTACCCAAGAAGGTATCTTCCGGGGTCCGTTTCAACTGCATCTGATTGTTGAGATAGTGAAAACCGAACGGATAAATTAACCTTTTCCGGA
>NZ_JAWLDW010000056.1:0-16177 GCF_041686455.1 Rhodohalobacter sp. | reverse complement strand
AACAGCGACTGGGCAATGGACGTGATTCAGGATGCAGGTGGAGATTTTATCATAACCGGTTATAACCGATCAGATGATGATCAGTTTCCAAACATGAACCGCGGAGAAAATGATATTTTTTTGATTAAAATATCTCCCTCCAATGGTGAACTGATCTGGAATCGAACATATGGAGGTGCGGATGAGGACTACGGCTATGCTCTAACTCAAGGAACGAATGGCGGTTATCTGATAGCAGGATCCACGCGCTCAGTTAATGGGAATTTTTCAGACCGCTCCACCTTCTCTAAAGATGCATTTGTAATGTTAACCGACAATAGTGGTCAAATTGAATGGCTTGAAACATTTGGCGGTGCCGAAAATGATGAAGCACTGGATCTCACTATTGGTCCCAATGGACAAATTGCTGTTGTAGGCTCATATTCATCATCCGACAGCGAATTTAGCGGTCGGCAGCCCGGAGAAAGTGGAGCTTTTCTTTTGAAACTTGAACCAAACGGAATATTCAACTCTCTCTACACGTACAGCGGTACGGGTGCTGAAATTGCCAACTCTATTGTTACTACATCAGATAATGGTTTTGCAATCGCCGGGCGTTTTTCTTCTGACAATGGAATTTTCCAAAACTTGAATAGCGGCGAAAACGACGCCTTTGTTCTAAAAACTTCAGATTTCGGCACTATCCAGTGGCTCAATACCTATGGAGGCACCAATACGGAAGAATTAACTGGAATCGCTGAAACTGAAAACGGTAATATCGCAGCGGTTGGCCATACAACATCCGATGACGGCGATTTTGAAGAAGTAAATCTGGGTAATACCGATATATTTATGGTTAACCTGAGTTTGAGTGGATCCCTGAACTATTTAAAAACCTATGGCGGCGAACTGGATGAAACTGCTGAATCAGTTATTGGTCTGCCAAATGGGAATATTGCCTTCACCGGATGGACTCTCTCCAATGACGGGGATTTCAGCGGGCCACAGAAGTCCGGTAGAGACATATTCAATTTAACCACCTCACCTGAAGGTGACATTGATTAAACTAAGTCTTACTCTAGTTAGTATTAGAAAGCAGAATTAAGAACCTGATTCTGTTATGACATCCATTTTTTAAATTTGTATCTTTTTTAGATCAATTACGGTCAACCATGTCCGTTATTTTATTTCAATAACTTTTCTTTCCAAATTCGTTGTTATGAGTGATAAACGGTTTTATATCGAAACTTATGGGTGCCAGATGAACATGGCCGACTCAGAGGTTGTGAATTCCATTCTAATGAACGAGGGTATGAGCCCTGTTCAATCAGCCGAAGAAGCTGATGTGATTTTTGTAAACACCTGTTCAATTCGTGAAAACGCTGAAACAAGGGTATGGAACCGTCTAAAGGAATTTCGCTCACTTAAGAAAGAGAAAAAAGAATTAACGGTGGGTGTTCTGGGCTGTATGGCCGAACGCATCAAGGAGAATATTATCGAACAGGAGCAGTTGGTGGACATTGTTGTAGGCCCTGACGCCTATCGGGATATTCCCAACCTTCTCAAAGAAGTAAATGATGGCCGTAAAGCCGTAAATGTTCTTCTCTCTCTTGAAGAGACCTACGCCGACATAACACCGGTTCGGACAAGCGGAAATGGAGTAACTGCTTTTGTATCCATTATGCGAGGCTGCGACAACATGTGCGCATTTTGTGTAGTTCCGTTTACACGAGGCCGAGAACGGAGTCGCCCATTGAGCAGTATCATGAACGAAGTAAATCAACTGAATGAACAGGGATACAAAGAGATTACCGTTTTGGGGCAGAATGTAAATTCATACCAGTACGAGGATATCGATTTTACCAGGCTGATGGATGAGATCAGCAAGGCCAACCCTGAAATAAGATTTCGGTTCTCCTCTCCACACCCCAAAGATTTTCCGGAGCCGCTTTTGCACCTTATTGCTGAGCGTCCAAATTTATGTAACTACATCCACATTCCGGCTCAGGCAGGCAGTGATACCATGCTTGAGCGAATGCGCAGGCCCTACACCCGCGAACAGTATCTTAAGTTAATTGACAGAATGAGGGAGATCATACCGGGTGTATCTCTTTCCACAGATATCATCGCGGGATTCTGTGACGAGACGGAAGAAGAGCATGAAGGAACCATGTCTCTGATGAAGATTGTTGAATACGATCTGGCTTACATGTTTGCATATTCTGAACGGGAAAGAACACTTGCCGCTCGTAAATACGAAGACAATGTGCCGGAAGATGTGAAAAAACGCAGATTGTCGGAGATTATTCAGCAACAGATGAGTATTCAGAAGAAGAATAACAAGAATGAAGTAGGCAGAAGACATCTTGTACTTGTTGAAGGGACTAGTAAAAAATCCGATCAGCAACTCTCCGGAAGAACCGACACAAACAAGATGGCCGTTTTTGACAGAAGAGATTTTCAAAAAGGGGACTATGTTGAAGTTGAAGTTACCGACTGCACATCAGCAACACTGATTACCAAACCTATTGGAAAAAGCTCAATTGAAGAGTTTTTCGGTCAAACGACTGTTACTGTTTAGCGGTAAATTTTACTAATCATTTTAAATTTAAAAGAAAAAAAGCTCCGATTTCCACCGGAGCTTTTTGTGTTCTCTGATCTGTATACAAACCTTAGGAAGCATTACCAGTGCTCGGTCCGTTACAGATTGCCTCTTCACTCAAATTGCTGCTTCTATTCGTTATTCTCTACGGTCAGTTCAATGGTTTCCAGATCTGTAGTCTCTCCCAAAGTAACTTCTATATTTTCCAGATATTCACTGCCAAACCCTTCTTCTCTCGGCTCAACAGATACATCATAGGCTCCTTCTTCAAGGCCAACCAATAGAAACTCACCGGAATCTTCATTTGCATAAGTTGACGAAAGTGTGTCTTCGCCAGCAATAGCAAATACGGCTGCCCTGGCTTCAACAGGACTAACAACTCCACCTACGTTTCCGGTAAGAGCTTCATTGGAAGCGCGAATAACCGGCTTGAGAATATAATCCATATTTGGTGACTGACCGGTTGTGTGAACAGATCGCAGAGCATCAAAATCCAAAAGGAGTGTATAAACAATACCTTCCTCAATTTCAGCATTTACGTTCAGTTTTACACCGGTTTGGGCACCACTCGGAATAAACAGATCGTTTGCCACACCATCTGCAACAACGCTGTTATTGTCTCTGCTCAAAATTAACCGTATTTGTGGATAGAGTCCTGTTTCCAGTTCTGCTTCACCAATGACCTCAAAAACACCGTTTGTAAGTTCAAGAAGATTAAACTGCTGATTTGGCTCACTGATTACCTGCCATCCTTGCTCTTCGTTAGTTGTATTATTTACTTCTACGCGTTCGATGAATACATTTACTTCGTCAAAGTCGGCCGGAGCATCATGAAGTTTTACTTCAAGCGTACCAACTTCGGGTGTACTGTCCGTTGAACAGCCTGTAAATGCAAACATTCCTATAGCCAGAACGGCTACTAATGTTTTGCTGAAGATGCTATTTAGAGTTTTCATAACTGAATCTATTCTGTTCTTATTAGAAATTTTGTTGATGTAAGTTTCTTGTCGTTGTCAATACGACGAGCTCAAACCAAAACCGTTACATTTTTTTAAAAAAAGTTCTAACAAACAGAAAAAGGCGCCATCAGCGCCTTTTTGATTAATTTCCTCCAGGTCTTCCCGGCCTGTTATTTTTAATTCCACCCGGTACGTTGCCCGGTGGGCCGCCACCAATCTCTCCATTAAACATATTTTGTAAAATCCTTTCGCTTGGCAATCCTCTCTCCAGCTGCTGCATCAGTCCTTTTCCAACCGCTTCGGCAGGAAGCTGACTTCTACGCTGTGCCATATTCATAGCTGCCGGTAATTTTTGTATATCCCCTGCTTCAAATCCACTCTGCAACGCTTTTAGCACAATTCGTGCATTTTCAGAAGCAGCTACTGCCCCGTTAGAAAGATCACTTAAAATATTCATTGCTGCCAGTAAACCGGATGGTTTCACCCTGTCCATATTACCAGCAGAGATGCTATTTAAGGTTTCACTCAAGATCTCCTCATCAATATTTTGCATCATGGCTTTAGAACCGGCCTTAATCATCTCATTTCGAAACTGACCTTGCTGCATTCTTTCTTCTCCTCTTTCAACAAATTGCCCTACTTCAGGTTTCTCTATCCATCGGTCGACCAGTCGTGCAGATCTCGAGGCATTATCACGGATAGACGACAATATAGGTGTTATTCGCTGAACAGGTATTCCTTTTGATAATCCTTCAAGTACTTTTTCAAAAATCATTTCATATGGCAAATTATCCCCTGCCATTTCAATTGCCGGTCGCAGTACAGCCATAAATTCATCTTCACTCAAACCGCGTGAATCTACGCGATTCTGCACTTCCGTGATTCTGTCTGGTTCAATACCGGACTCATTTGCCTGCTCCAATAATTCTGTTAAAGTCTCCTGACCAAATAATTGAACAGGAAACAGTAGAACAAGTGCTAAACCTAAAGAGAGGGCAGCTTTTCTAACATGTCTGTATGTCGTATTCATAGTTGTTATATTTAATCAATAAAAATCAAACCGTTTTCTCCTCCGAATCCATCTGATACCGTATATGTATTTTCAGATAACTCGAGCCACTTTTCTTCTCCGTCTTCAATCAGTAAAATCTTGTATTCATAGGCTCCGGCATCTTGTGAAAGCTGGGCCAAAAATCGTCTATTTCTTTGTTTTGAAAGTGGAATACCGGGCTTTTCCCAATCATTAAAATCGCCCAGAATATATAATTGTCCATCTCCGCTATACTTTAAATTCAATAAGATGGTTTGAGAGCCATTTTGACTCAGCTCAACACTTGCTCCACGGGTATGACGATTACTATTGAATAAAGTTACCCGAAAACCTATTGAAGCGTGAATATCAGAAACAGACTCTTCAGCAACCGTAGAATAGTAGTTCAAATAGTCCGCATTCGCAGATACTTCAAAAGTCGAATTAATTTGATACTTAACTCCCGCTGAACCCCTAAATAAGATGTCTGCCTCATCTTCTGTAATTTCTTCATTACCGGGACCGCCAACAGGTGGAAAACCTCCGCCGCCACCTCCTCCATCTGTTATTATTTGATACCTGTATCTTTCAAGACCGGTACGAAGATTTAGATTCCAATTTCTTGAGATATTAAAATCTGAGGATATGCGAGCTCCCAGGCTCTCCGCAGGATTATCCAGTTCACCAAATATGCCTGCTTTCAACAGCCATTTGAAAGTAGGCCAGGTCTCAAACTCTATGCTGTAATTATTGAACTGTTCATAACCAGGATCTTCTGCTGTATCCTCAAGGTTCAACTTCCTAAAAGATGGACCCGCTTTTAGATATACTCTTGTAAATAGTGAGGGAGAATAACTTAAAACCGGTTGAATCCAATATATCGATCGATCGAATTGCGTTGAATAACTGCTTCCTCCGGATTCAACCCCAAATCCCCATCGGTCAGTAATCCGATAATTTGCATTGAGTAGTAAAAAGAAGGTCGACCATGCGTCTCTGTCGTCTGTATATTGACTATATGCTCCACCGGCTGTAAGATCAGCTGAAAGTTGACCTTCAGATACAAATATATTGCCCATTGGAGTAATTGTGCCGTAGCCTGTATCGTTTATCCTATTCCATTCAGACAGCACCGGGTTTAAGTAAGTATTGGTGGTATAGCCGGTTCTGCCATCCAGCAGAAGTAAGGTATCCCATTCCTGACCATAAGCATCAAACGGGATAAATAATATGCTGATAAGTACAGCTACCCAATTTTTCATAAATAGAGTACAGCATTTTTGTTACCAAATCCATCATCACGCTTTACATCTGCAAGAGGGTCCGTAACCCACTCATCTCCATTTTTCACAAACATGTAGTGATGTTCGCCCCTCACTACCGGAATCATACCTGTCCAAACTGTTTTTTCATCAACAATATCCTTCGTTAAATCTACGGGATCCCAATCGCTAAAATCACCGGCAACAGCCATAGTTTCAGCCTCTTCGTCAAAATAGACAAAACGAATCCACACTTCAGACTCCCGTTCAGAAACAAGCTGCACAGATTGGTCTTCATTAACATTTGACGCCATATTTGTAGCTTCCTGTCCCTGTTCGTCCAACAATAGATATCCAAAACTAAACATCATCAAAATGGCTGCTGCAGCTACGTAGAGCGGTCGGATTGTGACATTTCTGGGCTTCAGAAGATGCATTCCAATTTCTGCAGGTTCCTGTTTTTCACTGTTTTCATTTTGAATCCGGTTCATAACCTTACTGCTAAAATTTTCAGACACAGAAAAAGAATCAGGGTGAGGCTCACTGCTAAACGACTGAGTTAAAGTTCTTTCAAAATGAAGCATCGATCTCAATTCGGGGTCGTCAGCAATCAAATGTAATACGTAACTCTCCTGTTCGTCATCAAGCTCTCCGTCCAGAAATTGCCGAAATAATTCATCTTTATTTAAGTTCTCTACGCTCATGATTGCACCTCATTTTCCAATAGTGTTTTTAGTTCTTTTCGAGCTCTGTGCACCCTTACTTTTAAAGCACTTTCTGATACACCGGTCTCTTCAGACATCGTTTTATAACTCATACCGTCTCGATACTTCATTAAAAATGGTCTTGAATAATCTTCCGACAATTTCAATAAAGATTGCTTCAACAGATTGCCCCACTCTTTAATCTCCATCTTTAAGTGAGGTGTTTGCTGTTCGGTAAAATTGGAATCTAAAAACCCCGGCTCCATTTCACTTATTCTGTAGTTCTTTCTTCTTACGTTCTTCGCATAATCACGACAGTGATTCATCGCAATCGAGTAAAGCCACGTTGAGAACTTCGAATTCTCATTGAACTGACGAAGCTTTTCGTAGGCTTTGACAAAAATCTCCTGAGCTAACTCTTCCACTTCATCCGGATCTTTCTCAAATCGGCGAACTACATGAAAAACCATCGATGAGTATCTTTCGACTAAAGTCTCATACAAATCCTGTTTACCTTTTAGAATTCTCTCAATTAGCAGGAACTCTTCATTTTGAGCTGATTCACTCATTTGGCTTGATACTCAATATTGTCGACTCTATAAAGCTTCTATTGCCAGTGTGACGACTCAACTTATAATTCGTTACAAAGTTTTCGATTCAACACAGATAAGTATAATTGAATCCAAAGTAGATTCGAAATTTACTGCGTATAATTATCTTTTATCTTTAATGGATTGTTAAATCCACTCTATGCCAAGATTCAGAACTTTATTACCTTTAAGGTCTAAATAATAAAGATATACTATGGACAGAGAAGCATTACAAGAGCGATACGGAATTATTGGTGAGTCATCGGCTATCAAGCAGGTGATTGACAAAATCATGCAGGTTTCTGCTACGGATATTACGGTTCTTCTACAGGGCGAAAGCGGAGTTGGTAAAGACGTTACCGCTCGTGCAATCCACTCGCTTAGTCACCGAAGCCGAAATAACCTGGTTATTGTTAATTGTGGGGCCATACCCGAGGGAATTATAGAGAGTGAGCTTTTTGGACATGAGAAAGGATCGTTTACCGGTGCTCATGAAGCCCGTAAAGGGTATTTTGAAAAAGCGGACGGCGGAACCATCTTTTTAGATGAGATTGGAGATACTCCAAAAAATATTCAGGTAAAACTTCTTCGCGTTTTGGAAAGCGGTGAGTTTTTCAGAGTCGGGTCCAGTAAAATGTTTACTGCCGATGTTCGGGTGATTGCGGCAACAAATCAGGATTTGTGGGAGCTCGTTAAAGAAGGAAAGTTCCGAGAAGATCTCTATTACCGGCTGGATACGGTTAAAATCAAACTTCCGCCTCTTCGGGATCGCCAGGATGATATCATCCCCATTTTTAGAAAATTTGTTACGGAATTTTCCTCAAAATATGATTCTGTATTTCAGGGGTTTTCGGATGAAGCTAAGGATCTGCTGATATCATACCGCTGGCCGGGTAACATCCGCGAACTTAAAAATGTAGCGGAGCAACTTGTTGTTCTGGAAAAATCTCAATTCATTGATAAAGACCGCCTGCAAAAATACCTAAAAGGAAGACAGCACCTGGGATCAACAGATAACCTGCCCGTTCTTTCCAGAAGTGAGTATACCGATGATGAGGATGACTCCTTCGAAAGTCCCGGCGGTACCGACATGGGAATTATCTATCGTGCACTGCTTGAGATGCAGGGAGATATTTCCGACCTGAAAAAGATGCTGGCAAAATTTGTCTACTCCACGTTTACGGATAAAGAATTTAAAGCACTTCCCAGCGCTATGCCGCGAGATATTGATCCGAACGATATTTCAGGGCACATTTACAGGGACCCTTCCGGTAAGGATTCCCTTGGTATTTCAACCCCGGCTGCATCACCTGAAGAGGAAGAGACAGATGAAATCCAGGATTTCTTCTCTGATAAAGAGATTCCGTCCATTGAAGAGGCCGAAAAGTTTTTGATTGAACAGGCTTTAAAACGTTTTGAAGGGAATCGAAGAAAGGCTTCTGATGCACTTGGGGTTAGTGAGCGTACACTCTACAGAAAATTGGATCAATATGGCCTTCAATAAACGAAATTTCTTTTTTGTACTCCTGCTCTCCGTATTTGTATCCGGGTGCATCAGCTATAGCTTTACCGGAACGTCCATTCCGTCGGACGTAAAGACAATCAATATTCCTTTTTTTCCTGATCAGTCTCAGAGCGGTTTAGGTGATTTGAGTGACCGCCTAAACCGGGCGTTGATTAATCGTTTTGTAAATCAGAGCCGATTATCTCTTTCAAACAATCAGGAATCATCAGATGCATTTGTTGAGGGCGCTATACAGAGATATGAGAATCGACCGTTCAGTGTGCGCGGGGATGAGCAGGCAAATATCAATGAAATTCAGATTACCGTAAGAGCTACTTTCCAGTACCAGAAAGATGATGAACCATTGTGGAGCAAAAGCTTTAGCGGCAGTGCTACATATAATACTCTCGAAAATCCTGTTGAAGGTGAAGTAGAAGCCGCAGAAACCGCACTACAGCAGATTGCAAATAATATGTTTAATGATGCAGTAAGCAATTGGTAAATCATCTCTTCATTACCTACTTTTGACCATGCAATTAACGGCAGAACAAATACCAAAATCTCTTCAGAGTTACGTCGAGCAGTTCGAATCCGATCCGGAAGCTGCAATCGATCGCCTCGAAAACCACATCACTAAACGCAATGCGGGTGCGGTAGGGTATTTTTTCCTTGCTTGGTTTTATCATCGTAACAGCCAGAAACAAAAAGCCGTACAAGCGGCGATGCACGCAAAAATTCTTGCGCCCGGCAGCAAGCTGATGGAACGTCTGCATTATATGATGAGCCATCCGCATCATTTTGAAGCGTGGGAACCTGAACCCACGCGCGAATCATTTAAACGTCAATTCAACAGCGACAGAGGCCACCCGATCCAGGATCTCGATTTACTCATTGCAAAACTCTCTTCTGCAGAGAAAAAACGAATTAAACCGGATCTCTCTGAAGATGAGAAGGATCAACCGGATTTAAGTGAGGCAAGTAACAATGTAGACGATATTGTTACAGAAACCCTTGCTGTAATTCATGAAAAACAGGGAAACTACAAAGGCGCAATTGATACCTTTAAAAAGCTTAGACGCACCAATTCGACAAAGAAAGAGTATTACGATGAGCAGATTTTCCGTCTTCAGCAAAAACTGGCGGAAAGCAAAAAAGATCGCTAGCCGGGCGACCTATGCTTTTACAAAATTGTTATTGGTTTTTTCGTAACCAATTGTTGTTGATGGACCATGTCCGGGCAGTACTTTCGTCTCTTCAGGCAGCGTATAGAGTTTCTTTCTGATTGATTCAGTAAGAAGATCTAAATCACCTTTGTACAAGTCTGTACGCCCTATACTCTCACGAAACAGTGCGTCTCCCGCAATAAGGAGTTGATCATCTTTGAAATAGAGCGAAACATGATCAGGTGAATGGCCAGGAGTAAAAAGCACATCAAATATAAACGGACCAATTGAAAAACCTTGCTGTTCCGGCATCTCTTCAGGAGTAAAATCAAATCCTGGTACTCTGAAACCAAACCTTTTAGCCTGATCGGGGTAGTTGTTCCAAAGATAAAGATCACTGTGATTCAGATATACAGGCACATCAAACTCTTTTAGAACTTTATCCAGACCCGCAATGTGATCGATGTGGGCATGCGTCAGAACAACTGCAATCAACTCAGTGTTCGACTCCTCAAGACCATTTTTGAAAACGGTAAATTCCCTCGGGTCAAAAAATCCGGGATCAACCAATATAGCTTTATGATCTTTTGTAATCAGATATGTGTTTTCAGCGAATGGCCCAACGGTAAACTGTTTAACGTCCATAACTATCATATATAAAAAAAGGATGTAGCGAAATTCACTACATCCTCAGATAATGTATTGTTAAGCGGCTTTACTTCTTTGCGTATCGTTTGTTGAAACGATCAATACGTCCAGCTTTTTGCGTAATCTTTTGATCTTTGTTGTAAAACGGATGGTTTTTAGAATCTACTTCACTCTTGAAGATACCATCTGAAACGTCCATAGTACTTCTTGTTTTCATCTCAGTACCATCACTTAGTATAACTGTGATCTCTTTATAATCGGGATGAATTCCTTTTTTCATAATCGTGGTCTGCCATTGGTTGAATCTTTTCTAGAATTCAAAGATACGGGATCGTTTGCGCTTTTGCAATCCGTAGGTGAAAATGAAATGACTTACATTCTTAACAAATGATTTGGCAACATTTCAGAGATTAAATAATTCGTCTGCACTGTAACATTCTCAACCTAAACATGAGCATTTCATCCTCTAATTGTTCAGATTTTTTTTTAAAAGTGAAGACTATTTGAATAAGTGATCGTGCACTGGATCAAGCTCAGCATGCATTTATTTGCATTAATTGTTCCTTGAATGACTCATATCTTTTATCTATTGACAAAGTCTTCTTTTCATTTTTAAGAGTACTATTTAACCTGGAAGGAAGCTCTATTTTTTTATCAATTACCGGCTCAATTACGTCGCGAAATTTAACCGGGTGTGCTGTGGCGAGTGTAATTAAATGATTGTCTGTGTTATTTTCAGACTGATATTCAATCGCTGCACGATATCCTATAGCTGTATGAGGACAGAGAAGATATCCTCCTTTTTCTTCAAAAACATCCATTATGGTTTGGCGTGTTTCTTCATCAGAATACGAATAACCGGAAATTTTACATCGCATCATACTTTCTGACCCTTTGAACAGAAATTTCATCCGTGAAAAATTGCTTGGATTTCCAACATCCATAGCGTTCGAAATTGTTTGAACAGAATCCTTAGGTTTAAAATCACCACTTTTCAGGTAGTACGGGACTACATCATTCGCATTGGTAGCGGCCAAAAAGTGTTTGATCGGCAAACCCATTAGCCCTGCAAGTACTCCCCCTGTAAGATTACCGAAATTTCCACTCGGTACCGAAAAAACAGGTAGTTCAGATAATACTCCACGGTTCATGAGTTCTGCAACCGCAAAAGCATAATAAAAAGACTGCGGGAGAAGCCTGGCAATATTGATGGAATTGGCTGAACTGAGCTGAATTTTTTCATTCAACTCTTTATCCAAAAACGCTTTTTTTACCAGACGCTGACAATCATCAAATACCCCGTCTACTTCAAGAGCTGTAATATTTTCACCAAGGGTAGTCATCTGTTTTTCCTGCAGAGGACTCACCTTCCCTTTGGGATATAGAAGACATACTCTAACGCCGGGTACCTTGTAAAATCCGTGTGCAACAGCGCCTCCTGTATCCCCCGATGTTGCGACAAGTATAGTCACTTCTTCACTCTTTTTTTGAGCATTTTCAGAGAACAGGCGTGCCATAAAACGTGCACCAAAATCTTTAAATGCCAGTGTTGGACCGTGAAAAAGTTCAAGTACATGATGTCTGTTCCCAAGGCTTTTCATCCTAACAGGAAAGTTGAAAGCTTCTTCAACTACATCTCTTAAAGTGTTTTCCGTTAACTCATCTTCCAGATAAGGTTTGGCCATTTCAAATGCGATCTCCGGAAAACTTTTATCTGAAATAGAAGACCAAAAACCTTCTGAAATTACAGGTATTTGTTCGGGCATATACAGGCCGCCATCCGGTGCAAGACCTCTGCGCATCGCTTCAAAAAAACTGACGGCAGAAGAATTATTCCTTGTGCTTATAAATTTCATCTGTTCGGCATTTTTAACTGTTGATTATCCAACGCGAATTCAGCCCGTAACTTTAGCACCTTCTGTGTTGATTTTTGAAATATAGACATCAAAATCGAGCCCTAGAATTTTCAGAGACTCACCCATTTTTTCACCTATAAACTGAGCCTCTTTTTTTGACTTACTTAGGGCAAAAACAGAAGGACCCGATCCTGAAATGCTGCATCCCAAAGCTCCTTTCTGTAAAGCAGCTGATTTCATTTCATCAAAACCGGGTATCAAAACTGAACGTACCGGCTCAATAATTTCATCATGTAAAGAGCGGGCAATCAAGCTGTAGTCATTCTTATAAAGCCCTGCAACCAGCGCCCCTACGTTTGCCCACTGTGTTACAGCTTTCTCCAATAGAATCTCTTTTTTCAAGATCATCCGGCTATTTTTTGTTTTTATTTCGATATGCGGATGAACAATTGTGCAGTGAAGATTTTCAGGGGTTGGTAAAGTAATTACGTCCGGCGGTTGATGTGTTTTCACAAGTATAAATCCGCCGAAAAGTGAAGCGGCGACGTTATCGGCGTGTGCTGTTCCACTTGCTGCAATTTCACCATCTACCGCAAATGGCAATAATTCTGGTGTTGTAAATGGTTTTTCTAAAAGTTCGTTAACCGCTACAACTGCTGCTACTGAACTTGCAGCGCTTGACCCCAAACCACTTCCAAGCGGCATATTTTTTTTTATTCTGAGTTCAATTCCCGGTTTTTCTCCGTTGCCCAGTTCATTAAGTAGCGATATCACTGAAAGTCCGGCTGTATTCTTTTCAGTTTCAAGCGGAAGTTTACCCTCATCTCCCTCTATAGCCGTAATCGTTATTCCCGGTTGATCACTTTTCGTGGCTGTTACCTCATCACCCAATCCATGTATTGCAAAACCAAGCACATCAAACCCACATGCCACATTGGCAACAGTGGCCGGGGCAAATACTGTAACTGATTTCCTTTTGCTTTCTGACATTCTGTTTATTTTGAATATATATTTATGCAAGCTATCAAATTTAGACTCCCGCATTATTTGCCTTCATATTTGCAACACGTAAAATATCAGAAATTACGCCTGCTGCCGTGACCTTAGCGCCTGCACCCGGACCTTTTACAATTAGCGGAGACTCATCATAGTACGTAGTGTAAAATGCTACAATATTATCACTGCCTGATAAATTGTAAAATGGGTGTGAGTCATCAATTTTTTCCAGCTTTACAATGCCTTTTCCATTTTCGAATCGGGCAATGTAGCATAATTTTTTGTTATCTGAGGACGCCTCTTGTTGCAGACAATTGTAGTGAGGGTCGTGTTTCTTCAGTTTATTGAAAAAATTTTCCACACTTTGTACCTCTCTTGCATCATCCGGTACTAAATTTTGAATATCAATATCCTCTATCTCAACATGATAACCGGCCACCCTTGCCAGTATTAAAAGTTTTCTGCCCACATCATTCCCATTCAGATCTTCACGCGGATCCGGCTCGGTGTACCCTTTTCCTTTTGCTTTTTTTACCACGTCACTAAAGGATGACGTTCCTTCAAAATTGTTAAAAATATAGCTTAATGTGCCTGATAAGACTCCTTCAATACGATATACTTTGTCGCCGGTTCGCACCAATTCATGAATGGTTTCGATAATCGGAAGCCCAGCCCCTACGTTGGTTTCAAATTTAAATGCACAATTATGTTTGTCTGCTGTTTTCTGGAGCAGATTATAAAACTCCATCGATGATGAGTTTGCTTTTTTGTTTGGTGAAACGATCGATATGCTCTGACTCAAAACATCTTCATACACCGTTTGGATATCCGGGCTGGCTGTGCAGTCAATAAATATACTGTTCGACAGGTTTGCCGTTTTCATCTCTTTAACAAACTTGCTGAGAGACATTTCCTGCCCTTTCTCCTCGATCTCTTTTCCCCAATCTGAAAGTGAAATAGACGATTCGCCAATCAACATTTTCTGGCTTGTTGCGACTCCTTTTAATTGTATATCAAGCTTGTATTTTGTTCTCAGCTCCTCTTTTTGATTCTCCAGAAGTTCCAAAAGCGTACCACCGATTAATCCGGTGCCTATTAAATAGAGGTTGATAGATTTTTCTCCCGACAGGAAAAATGCATCATGAATAGTGTTCACAGCTTTCTTCTCATTCTTTCTATCCACCACAAAAGAAATATTTCGCTCGGAAGAACCCTGTGCAATGGCAACGACGTTAATACCATTACGGCCCAACGCATAAAATACTTGCCCGGCAATACCCGGTATCTGACGCATATTTTCTCCTACAACAGCAATGGCAGATAGCTCTTTTTCAATTCGAATTTCGTCAATAATATCATGTTTAATCTCTTCACTGAATTCCAGTTCAATTGACGTTTTTGCAGTATGAGCCTGGTTCGGCATTACAGCCAGGGATATCGTGTGTTCCGAAGATGATTGAGTGATAAGAATGATATTAATATTCTCCAAAGCCAGTGCATTGAATATTCTAGCAGCCACACCGCTGACGCCAATCATGCCGCTCCCTTTAATTGTAATCAGAGCGATATTATCAATGGATGAGATGCCCCTTATATTCCCATTTCCATTCTCCTGCTCTCCTTTTTTCTGAATAAGTGTTCCGGGGTGATCAGGCTTGAATGTATTTTTAATTAAAATAGGAATACCTGATTTAAGAACAGGCTGAATAGTTGGCGGATATATAACTTTTGCGCCAAAGTGAGACATCTCCATAGCTTCTTCATAGGAGGCGTAATCAACCGAAAATGCACGAATAACTTTTCTTGGGTCTGCAGTCATTAACCCATCTACATCCGTCCAAATCTCAATCATTTTTGCTCCGGTAGCTGCCCCAAATAGTGATGCCGTATAATCTGAACCGCCACGGCCTAACGTTGTGGATTCATTTTTTTCCGATGACGAAATAAATCCTGTAGCCACAAACACATTTTCATTATGACGTTCGATAAACTCTCTTATATTCATAAAAGTAGACGAGGTGTTTACCTTGGCTGCACCAAAACTTGTGTCTGTTTTAATGAGTTGCCGGGTATCCGTATAAAACGAATCTATCCCCCTATTCTGCAGGCAAGCACTCAAAATGGATGCAGAAAATCGTTCTCCGAAACCAACTACAAAATCACGGGTTTTATTTGATAGCTCCTGAACCAGTGATACTCCCTTGAGAACGTTCTCAAGTTCATTGAGCATAATTTTGAAAGCTGTTATAGAATCGCTTCGGTTGTTTACAGGAATTACCTTGTTGATTGTATCAATGTGCCTTTTTTCAATATCCTCTAAGATTTCCTGATAATTGCTTTCAGTGTTCTCTGCAAGGGAAGCCAATTCAAAAAGCTGATTCGTAACGCCTTTAAATGCAGATACAACAACAATCAGTCGATCCTCTTTTTGCTTTTCCTTAATAATTTCAATAACACGTTCAAGCGCTTCAGGAGACCCTACAGAACTCCCGCCAAATTTTAAAATTCTCATTCTTCACATTCATAGTTAATAGATACCTGCATATGTTAGCCAAACGCATTGCTGTGTTCAACAAAATCTTTAATCAAATCATCTTTTTAATACGAAGGGCTTCCAGGCATTTACAAACATATATTTTTACCCGAGCATGAAATAGAAATGTTTCGGGAGTTTGAGAGGTGAGATCTTACTTAACGTGATTTTGACACTAGAATCTTAAATATGATTCTCCCCTCCTGCATGCCATCGAAATGTAGGGGTGTGAGGAGTTTTTGGAGGAGTTTGCCTTGATTATTTCAGGCTTCAAACCTGATTCGATTTTGGTTTAAACCACCCCTAAATCACTTCGTAGGAATTGCTTTAACTCGTAGCCCCTCCTTGAAA
>NZ_JAWLDW010000055.1:0-16255 GCF_041686455.1 Rhodohalobacter sp. | reverse complement strand
TTTAAAGAGGCTTCAGGCTTAACAGCTTGAAGCATTTTTTAGTCAATAAAGATTTCAGATTTCTCCAGCAACGGAGATTGAGTGTACTGCCATTTAAAACAGACAAGGTGATGTCGATCACTTCGCTTTAAAGCTAACAGGTGATTATCCCCGTGAACAATCGTAATGGCTATAAAGACCCAAAGCAGTACGCTGAGGCTGTGAATGGACAGCAGGGCTGAGGAGAGACAAGAGAAGGGTTTGCGCCTTTCTCTTTAGCCTGCATTATTCACAAATTACAGTTGATTTGATTTATCACTTTGTTCTTCAGCAAGTTACATCAAACAACGATTAATATTTTATTGGATCTACAGGAATTCTTGTGGGTGCGTTTCTTTAATCGTCATGCCGCACTTTGATGCGGCATCTCCATAATCTATTATAACCCGGTCTTTTAAAAGGTATGCAGATCCCGGCTCAAAGGCCGGGATGACTTTCGCAGAGCTTATTACCCACAAGAATTACTGTAGATCCCCTTTATTTAATAAGCATCATTTGTTGTGTTTTGGTGAAATCTCCGGCCTCAAGTCGGTAGATATATACTCCGCTTGAGAGGTTCATGGCATTGAATGTTACCTCATAGTTTCCCGGGTTCTGATTTCCATCAACAAGCGTTGTTACCCTCTGACCTAACGTATTATATACGGTAAGGCGTACATGAGTTTGCGTGGGAATAGAATACTTTATTTGAGTGGTTGGATTAAATGGATTGGGATAATTCTGTACCAAAGTTGCTTTATTTGGTATTTGATTTTCTTCTTCTTTTACGCCCGTCACATTCAGGCTCTTTCCTTGCGATGATATTGCGGTATAACCGAGAGCCGGGCCATCATTATTTGCTGAGGGATTCATAAAACCTGTAGCGAGAAGACCAATTTGCTTACCGCTACGCTCGGTTAAATCGACAGTAAAGGTTTGCTCTTTCGAGCTAGTATCTTTTAGATCTATATCCTTTGGTGTCATGGTAATCTTATATCTTCCTTCCGGTATGGTTTTGGTTTCTGAAAAGTCTCCATACTGAAGTGTTCCCAGAGAGTATTTTTGCTCTCCTTCGAGGCGAAATTCCATAGCCGGAGCATCTGTACTAAAGTGGCCGGTATAGATATTAACACCTTCCTCACCAGATTTTCTTTCATGTTTCTTGGTAAAAGCTTTCAGCGCGGTTGATCGTCCGTCTGGATTTTCAGCAAATCTTTCAGGCTCAGTCACGCCTCCAAGTACAAGGGTGTAAGGTGCGCCGGATGTAAGTTTAGTGCTAACTGTCCCCAACAATCCTTCGGTCGTTCGGCCATTTGCAATAGCATCGAGGTCTCCTTTACCTGCCAAACCAATAATGAGTTCCTGGCCACCTATTACATTATAATACGGTGAGGTGCCGGTAAATTCATCCCTTTCATTTGTACATTTAGGCAAATAAACAGGACCTGAAGGGCAGGGGTTGTCAGGATTGATTGGCCCGTCCACTCCAAGTGGTCCTCCTTGTTCGGCAAGCCAGACAATGATATGGGCATCCTCTAAAAGGTCCTGAATGAGGTCATAGGTGACAATAGTGAATTGTATTTCCAATCCATTTTGCTCTTCATCGCTACCTTCTCCACCAAGAGCAACAAGCTGCTCGCCTTGCCCAAGATATAATCCTTCCGCCCCAAGTGAGATTGAAGTCATCGCCTCGTCAACAGTAATAGTTTCCCAGCGGGGAACCGAGAGAGATGAAGGAATGTCAAAAGCATAAACGCGATCCTGATCAGCCCCGATGTATAGAACTTCTTCTCCACTCGGATTGGCGCTTATTGCTGGTGAAGCCGTAACCGGACCGTTGGTTTCATAGCTGCCAATTTCCTGACCGGATGGATCTATCGCATATATAAATTGATCATCAGAACCGAAATATACATTTCCAAGGGTATCAATAGCAGCTGATGAACGAATCGCTCCGCTGGTAGAAAATTGCCATTCCTCCTGACCGGTTGACATATCTACAGCGTAAAAATTACCATCGTCTGAGCCAACATAAACTAAGCCATTAACACCTTGGTCTGGATCTAATGTTGGTGCGGAACGTACTTTATCACCGGTTTCGAAAGACCACTTTTTATTCCCCTCTGAGTCAATGGCATAAATTGATCCGTCATCAGACCCCACATAAACAGTTCCATCAGTTCCCACAGCAGGTGAGGAGCGTACTTTATCTCCGGTATCAAATGACCAATTTTCTACAAGACCGATAGCTTTTATTGAGTAAAGATGGCCATCGTCAGATCCAAGATATATAGTTTCACCCTGATAGGCAGATGGAGCAGCATGAATAGGTCCATCAGTTGAAAAGAATGCCCGCAGGTCGCCCCCTTCTTCAAGCTGATACAGGCGTCCTGAACTATGGGTAACAGTTGGTACATAAACCAAATCACCGGAACCTGCGGCCGGAGGTGCGGAAAGTTCAACTCCTTTACCCAGATGCCGTTGCCAGCGGATACCGCCGTCGCTATCAAGTGCATAGATAGCACCATCTTTTGTTCCAGTATAAATTGTTCCCCCATATCCTATAACAGGAGCTGTAGCCGTATCGCTTAAAGTACTTGACCATTGCTCTTCTTCTGCCATTGTATGAACATTTACTCGACCGCTATTGCCAGCATCCGCGCCAAAAAGCGGCCACTTCGATTCGGCTACCGCACTGGGAATTGCCGTATAATCATCTTCTATATCACCTTCAATTTCTTCGTAAGTACGTGTGGAGGGTTGAAAGATGTACCCAATTCGTACCGGGCGTACCGTACCCGACCAGCCATATTGTACCACGGCCCTATAACTCCCATCTGAGGCAATAGTATAAGGTGGCAACTCATAGGGAATTCCCTGCATTTCAACACCCGGAACAGTTAGTCCTGTCCCTTGTTCCTCAACGGTTCCTTCAATTGCATAATGTTTAAAGCTAACTTCATAATCTTCATTTTCAAGATCGGTGATGAGATTACTGTACTCTCGTTCAGATGGCTCAAAAGTATGTTCATTTCCTTTTTGAGGCGTTATGGTTCCTTCCCAGTTTTCGAGCACATCAAAATTATATCTGCCATACTGATCTGTTATTACAGGATCAGATCCGGGCGCCCCCACCAGTTCAATATCTGCCGGATCAATGCCCTCATGCACGGCAAAATGCCCCGATATGTTATGGTAAATACCGGCATCGAAATCCTGCTGTTGGTCAGACATAACATCATCCAGCCACTTTGTGGGGGTTGGATCAAACTCATAGTCACCTTTTTCGGGTTTAAGGCCTACTGAGCGCCCTTTGCGTACAATAACATCATAAAATCCATTTTCGTCGGTAACCGGACCATAGGCACCATCGATCTCCACATCACTTAATCCATTACCAGTCATTAAATCGGTGATGATACCATATACAACGGGTGCCGGATCATTAAAACCTGCTACCGTTGACACCGTATTATTAAGTGCTCGAACATTATCCGCGGCTTCACTACCGGAAGCTATACCCATGGCATCTCCACCCCGGGTTTCGTCGGGATCTGACCATCGATTGATTCTGGTGCAAGTCGTTTCATCTGAAGACTCATCTTCACATTCACTGTCATATCCCATTATCGTTCGCCAGCCGATGGTACCAGATGTTCCTCCGGTTATATTGACATGGCCGTGGTTGTAATCAAAAGGACTGCCATCGGTATCATCAACATAGCGGTCGTGGCGAGCTCCCAACAGGTGACCTATTTCGTGAGCAAATGAGAAATTTGATCCAAGGCAATAGCCTTCTTTCACTACAAAATAGGCATCGTTGCTAAAACTCGAAGATACATCCCCCATAACTTCATAAACCATGCCACAATATTTTACATCTGTCATGACCAAGCCTACTATATCTGCACCATATTCATTCTTTAAATCATTGAGGAAATGACCACTACTATTGGTTACGCTTCTTAAAGTATTTACATAATCACTAATGTCAGGATCTGATCCTTCATAAACAACTTCGTGTGTGCCTACACTTCGGACACGGGCATTTACGTTGCTATTTTCAAAAGAGGTATTCGTATTGCTAAAGGCATTCCGAATTTTGAGTTTCATGTCGGTAACCCCTCCGGCCTGAATGCGGGCGTCATCGGTGTACACCATTAACACATCGATTATATTATCATCGTCGATAGACGTCGCACTACTTTCCTTTTTCCTCTGAAAATAATCCTCAGGTGAGCGCATTGTATGGCTGGTTCCAAAAAAGGAAGTATCACTGTCCGTCGGTTTTAATGATCCGGATTCCTCATCTTCAATCGGTTTTTCCCAGTCGGCTGGATGATCATCAAGCACAGACAAATCGAGTTCAAGAATTTCATATTGATCTCCCTTTAATCTATTAATGCTAAAAGAGCGGCCATCTGCCTGTAGGGTTGTAAAGATCACTTTTTTATGAGTATCGATTTCTAAAACCATACTTCCCGTCCGCTCAAGAAACTCTCCATGCCATGAGTATTCGGATGCCGATATGCGTTCTAAGTTAGTCCCACTGATCCAAACAGTTAGGTCTTCAAAAAGATCAAGAGTAAGTTCAAATTCCTTTGGATTTTCAAGAATAGTTTCTACTACCGAAAAATTGAGAGAAACAACCTGCCGGCGAATAATCTCTTCATCCCTGGGTTCTTCGACTTCTTCAACAGGATCAAATAGTGATTGCTTTTGTGCCATCACATCCGGAATTCCTGCTACTAAAAAACCGATTAAAATAATAGAGAATCCTACAGCAGATGACCATTTAGCTGTTAGAATATTGTAGATTGATTGAAACATAAACTCTTTTTTTTGTGATTAATCTAATTGCTCTCTCTATACTCTGCGCGTGAAGTAGACTTGATGTAAAGATTAATATGGTGGGAAATAGAAATGTTTTCATGTATATATTTTATAAAGTTAACTGATATTAAAAGAAGTATTCATGCACAGTTGTTTTATCCAGATTTCTCATCAGTTAGATGATCAGAAATAAATATTTTTATCGTTTATTAATCTGGTCTTTTATCGGTGAAAGGCTCCAATTAATTAAGCGCTCGATTAGATATCCGTATCACTGTGTATTTTTCCTCAATCTTAACTGTTTAATCAAATAGAATTAGGGTTTAAGAATACAAGAATCATCATTCATCTATAGCTTCAGCTCACCCCCTCAACCCCCATCAAATATAGTCTTAGTAATAAGCCCGTTTTTTGTTTTTATTGATAGCAGGCAAGCGACCATCGCTTAATAACGGAGTTTAGAACTTAGATGAGGAAATTATGGATTATCTAATTATCACACTGAAAGTAATTGTGGGGCTCAGCATTCTAAATGTCTGGCTGCTGAGATCGGGTAAGGAGACGCAGTGGAGGGGTGGAAATGCGGATAATCTGCAAGAGGAGTTTAAAGCCTATGGCCTCCCGGTTTGGTTTATGTGGACTATTGGCGGGCTAAAGATCACCTTTGCCCTGGGCCTTCTCGCGTCTATTTTCCTTACAGGATATCCGGCGCTGGAAACCTATTCAGCCCTTGGCATCGCTACTCTGATGCTTGGAGCTGTAGGCATGCATTTCAAGGTACGAGATCCGATAAAAAAGGCTTTGCCGGCTTTTACATTCCTGGTTCTGTCGGTTGCGATCGGTCTATTGTAGATTGCTGAGTACCAGCAGCAAATATTCATAGGCCAGGTAGCCGTTTAATACCATAAAGAAAAACGACGGCAGCGTTTGATTCAGGGAGTCCCTGACCTTCACACGCGTACCGAACGCGACGGTCATCATCAGGCACAAACCTGAGGCTGAAAGAAAGCCCAGCGGGCTGTAGTAAATTCCGGCAAGAAGGCCGACTGCGCCCGCAAGCTGGAAGATGCCCGTTACCATCCGCAGACGATCACCCATCCCATATCGATAAAATTCTTTCTTCATGAAGGGAGAACGCAGGCACTGTATGCCGTAGATAAGAAAAAACCCTGCAATGACGACAGAGAGAAAAAGCAGAGAGTCGGACAATGAGTTCCCGGTTAAAAAGGAGCGATGATATAATTGAGCTTCAAAACATTGCCCGTATAAGCTTTCGTTCGTTCACCACACAACACCTTTACAGAGGTTCCTTCAAACGCCATCTTTTTGTTGATAGCCACAAATAAGTACAGCCAATAAAAAAAGTGTATGTTCTCGACCAATTTCCTCGCCCTGTACCGGTAACCTGAGTACCATTCTAAAAAAAAAGCTCCCCTCCTTCGCTGTCTTATAGTGAGACATGGGTAACACTTTCATGAAAGTGTTACCCATGTCTCCGAACAACTGTTACCTATGTATCAAAACAAAACACTTCACAAGGAGGGGTTGGGGGTAGTTATACCATTTAGATCAGGATTGAAATAGAAATTTTTAACTGTTTAATACTTCGGGTAAGTCCCCTCCACGGAAATCTTCAGATTGATATCAAATATGGAATGAGAATTTCATTGAATGCTTCTGAAAATACTCTTTGTCTAATAAAAAAAGAGGACAGAACCAGGACTGGAAAAAGCCCTATAGCGCGTAAGTTCCTGGCTGCTTTTGGTTTTGAGACTCTTCTTTCGTTAGTTTCAATTTCCAATATTTAAAAAACTCTATCAGCTACTGAACTCGTAACGAAACTATTTTCGGCGAATGAATAAAACAAGAAAAGACTATGGGCCTTTTCAATGGATAGATATAGAAAATCCATCAGAAGAAAGTCTCTCAAACCTCGAATTGCCGTTAAGCCTGGACATAAATCTTCTTGAAGATTCTCTAAAATCGGGGCATTTACCGAAAATAGAGAAAACCTCAGAATATGCCTTTATGATTCTCAGGGCGTATACGGCATCAGAAGATGAAAAAGCCATCGAAATAGGACAAATCAGTAATAAAATTGCCTTTTTTGTAAGTGATCAAGCCGTAATCACTATACACCGGGCTCCTTTTTCTTTTTTGAACGATTTGCCCGACAATTTCGGCTCTTCGGATGAACTGGTGCTGCATATTATCAAGGATTTACTGCTCACGTTTGAAAACCCCATCAAAACGCAATCTGAGAAAATGGATGCTTTAGAACAAAGTATTTTTCTTAAAGGCGGATCCAATCTTTCTATTGAAAAGCTCTATTATGAAAAGTCTAAGGCAAGATTGTCCAAAAAGTTATTAGTAATAATGCAGTCTGTTTTCAATCAGTTTAAGGTTGAGGCTTCATTAAAAACCAATCTACAGGATGTTAAGGACACCGTTGTAGATTTGACATTACGGACAGAAGAGGTTGTAGATGATGCGAACTCCTTACTTAATTCATATATGACTTTCCAGGCCCAAAAAAGCAATGATGTAATGAAGCTACTAACCATATTTTCTGCATTTTTCTTGCCTCTGACGTTTATCGCGGGCGTTTACGGAATGAATTTTAAAAACATGCCCGAGCTTGAATGGGAATATGGTTACTTCCTGTCGCTATTGTTGATGCTTGTTATTGCTGTCGTAATTTTTATTTGGTTCAGAAGAAAAAAAATCATTTAGCGTGAGTTTGATGCTAATTTTGTCAGATTTCACCTGGCAGTCCAAAAAATGGTGTTCGTTAATTTTATCTGGGCCAAAAGAAAGCCCAATACCTTTTAAGGGTATCGGGCTTCATTGTATCGTGGGGCGGACTTTGGCACACATCCCCACGGGAGAACCGCCGTTCCCGATGCTTCGGGACGGATAGGAATCCGAATAGCTAACCGCTATGAAATTCTCAATAGCTGTAACGCCTTGAAATAGAAAAGCCCAACATACACAAGCCGATCCCCATGAAGCCGGATCGGTCGGCAAAAGTTCTAATATAAATATAAGCGCAACGGAACAAGAAACATTTTTGTGGCCGTAGAACCGATGGCTGGCAAGCGGGTTATAGAAGTGACCAGCACGAGGTAAAAGTCTGATTTTGCAAATTTTGTGTGTGGCAGATTTAGTACAAAAGGAATATCCCAAAGCAAGCAAAATTCGACTTGTACTGGATAATTTAAACACCCATTTCCCAACATCCTTTTACGAGACGTTTTCTAAACCAGAAGCGGATCAGATATTGGAAAGAATCGAGTTTTGTTATATCCCAAAAACACGCAAGCTGGCTTAACATGGCTGAAATTGGAATAAATGTAATGGGAAAAAGTGTTTACCCGACAGAATTGGAAGCGAGGAGTGTCTCAAGCAACAGCTCCAGCCAGGGCCAACCCAAAGAAATGCGGAGAGAAAAAAAACATAGGACCTTTACCAAACAAGATGCAGACAAGAGACTATCCAAACACTATGTTGCATAATTAATTTGTTGAGATACTAGATACAAATGAAGGTCAAAAATGAAAGGATAAGTTGAGCCTTTAAAAAACTATAACTCGTCCAAAAAATCTTCTAACTCTTCGATCTCTTTTTCAACCCTATCCATTTTATCAGTTACTTCTTTAGGTACACCTTTATTTTGGGCTCTTTCAATAAATCTATCCTGACTTTTCATTTGGTGATCTCTGATGACTTCTTCTGAACTTTTATTTTTGTTCTTGAACAAAAACCCAGCAATAACACCAAAAAGAAATGGTTTTTTTGACATCTTAATAAAAGGGTAAAAATTAAATATATAAGTTTTTATAGAGTAAAAATAGAGTCTAGAATCATCGGATTTTCTCAATTTCTAATTTAGCAGCTTTAAAACCAGGATCTATTTCCACAGCTTTATTTAGAGCTTCCAAAGCTGATTCAGTCTCACCTTTGTGCTTATATGCAACACCAAGCTTATAAAACGAAAACTTATTAGACTTTTTAAGTTTAATGCTTAATTTTAAATCTTCGATTGCAAAGCTACTAGATCCCTTTTCTAAATAACTATTTCCTCTCCAGTAATGATACGCAGCTTTTTTATTTAACTTTAAAGCTTTGCTGTAACTCTTCACGGCTTTATCATACTGCTTTGACTTAAACTCACACCAACCTTTCACAGGCCAAATGCCATCATCTTTCTGCATGTTTTCATTAAGGTCTAGTGCCTTACCGAGATTTTTAGCAGATTTTTCGAATTCTTTAAGTTCTTTATTAACCAGCCCCAATCGATAAAAACTATAAGCTTTGGTATCATCAATAGAGTTACATTTTTCAAAGTCAGATTTGGCGTTCTCTAACTTGCCCTTTTTTATATATAAATCTCCCCTTCGCATAAATGCATCTGCATTTTCCGGGTTTAATTCTACTGTCTTTGAATAAGCTTCAAGCGCCTCATCCGTTTGCCCTTTGTGAGCTTTGAGTAGCCCAAGCATGTAAAAAGCCGGTGACTGACTATCGTCTAATTGAGTTGCTTTTTCATAGGCTTCAATGGAACTGTCAATATTATTTTTCTTTCTGTGTGTCCAGCCAAGTCTTGAATACAACTCGGCAGACTCAAAGCGATGACTTATGGCTTGTTCAAAATGGAAAATAGTTTCATCCCATTGCTCTTTTTCATAGCCAATGCAACCTAGCAAGAAGTAAGCCTTACCTAAGCTATCTTCAGATTCTTCCCACCTTATGTATTCTTGGACCTCCATTTCAGCATCATCTAGATCATCCTCTCTCTCAATCTGACTACTCAAATGGTCTAAATCTTGCCCCCAGTATTTCCAATTGATATAAAAATTACTATCTGCTTTTATACTATATAAACCAGTAAATATATAATCTGAATCGTCTATTACGCCTTCGGTGTATATCTTGTAAATAGCGTTATCAAAATCTTTATCATTATCGACTTCTATTCCCAATAATGAAGACAATATTTTTTTCGCCTTCTGCTGATCTGCACTTCCTTCCAACGTTAGAAATTTTAATGTCCCGTCTAAATTCCAGGGATAAGGCTCAAGCATATCATCGGATGTCCATTCATGAAATAGCTTTCTCGATAATAGTTCTTCAAGCTCATTTCTTGTTATTTCTAGATCAAAGGATCCTTCATCCCATTCCATAATACATTCTAACAATACTCCCTGGTACTCAATAACTAATTCTTCGTATACACCGTTACCTCAAGTTATAGTTAGTGTATTGGATCCCTTGTCTGGAAATTCAGAGGCATCTAATTTTGCAAGCTGGTACTCAATTAATTTTTCTGACTTCATAATAAATTTTAATGATGATTCTTGAGATCGACTATTATGCAACTCTTATCGACAGTGTGCCAGCTACCTTAATGGTTTACTTATGCCCACATTGCAATAAATGCCTAGACCGGTTCTCTACAGCTATTAATAGAAATACTTAGTCTATATATAAAGATGGTGTTAAATGGGATTTTCAATTTTATGAAGTTGAGGACGACGAAGACCTTTTCTACTACTAATCCATTTTCGGGTTAAAACTGTTATAATTTCCAATAATCTCTAAAATATTTTGACAGTTTAGATCTTTCAATTGCTTTTCAAAGTCAAGGGTTAATGCAGGTTCATCTGAACCATGGAAAAGTGATACAACTTTATAAAAACCAACTTTATCAGTGAGGCTTGTCAATTTGTTTTCCTTACGATCTAGCTCAGACCAAGTAAATTTTGAGGACATACGAGCTCTGATATTGTATCTTTGTTGAATATAACAGGGCTCAAAGTCAATTATATAGCATCGGCCATGACTAATTATCAAATTTCTCGGATGTAAATCTCCATGAACTAACCCAGCCTTATGCATCAAATCTAAGTCTTTAGCCAGTCTTTGATAACTGCTGAACGTGGCTGAATTATCTTTCTCGATATAATGCTGACGAATGACTAACTCATTACTATTTTCAAATATAAAATCGATTTGAGGAATTGATTCTATGCTGTTAGAACATGATCGCATCAGAATGCATCGTTGCTCAATTTGATCTTGTTGGCAGTATAAATCAGCTAACTGATATCTTTTAATAAACCATCTGTCATTTCTAAATCGTTGCACCTTTACCTTTCCGTATAAATTTTAAGAGATATATCTTTCATTTAGCACCTTAATGATCTGTTTATTTTACCTTTGAAATTATATAGCAGAATGTTATAATCTTAAAGTAATAAACCATCTTGGGACACACCCCGCGTGGTATCAATCTGATTTCAACCTAACTCTTTCCAACCCAGAGGGGCGGGGAATTGAACCACTTGTGATTAAAATACCGACAGTCATATGACTAATGTAAACGATTTATCCTTTGAAATAAGTTTAGAAGTAATATCCCCTTTTTTTATTAAAGAAAATGCTTCTTTAGATATACAAACCATTAAACAAAAAATCCAAAAGCTTGGAGAACAAGAGAAATTCGATGAAGTACAAGCAAAAGAAACATTAAAAAAACTTGTTTCTCTACAGGAAAAGTTTCGAGAGGATCTATCATTTTTGAATAGCGGCCCTTTTTTATTTATTGAAAGTGGAATCATCAAATTTGACAGTGAAGTCTTTTTAGATTGGGAGGAGGATAACGATATTCTTAGCTTCATTAAGTGCAGTGCCGAAATGCCTGACTCCAATGTTGATTGGTACGATTCAGAGGATTGGGAAGAGAATGAAACGATATCTGAGTTCACCAATCAGTTTGTAAAGCTTCTAGGGCCAACTGGCAAACTACACATCTTTTGGCAGGCGTATAATGAGGATGGTTGGGACAGTTACAGTGTTACACATACCTATGATCCCAATTCCGCCTCCCCTTCAACTGAAGTGTTTATTGATCATTACGAGGAATAATTCGAGGTCTTTTTGAAAACAGCTCAAACTACCGAGTATCAATGTTCCTGCTTTAACCACTCCCAGTGCTGATGGATCATCACCATCGCTAGAGTGTCTAACTCGCAATATTCATCTACGTACTTTTATAGCCCTTTAAATTTTGGTAGTAAAGCTTGGCCGGACAATCAAGGAAATGAATATAGAAATCCCACAAAAAATTAGGTCAAGTTTAGTAAGTGAATTGCTGGCGACTAATTATAACTGGAGCATAGGCAAAAACTGCCCATTTTGTGCAGTAAGAAAGTCGTGAAATTCATCTTATTGACAAGCTTTAGCAGTTTTTCACTTTGATCGAATTCTGGGCATGAAAATCTTATACACATTCATGCCGTTATATTATGGCTTGTTTCTCTATTGCACAGCTCAAGATCGATTGGTTATCAGATGTTGTTTTGATTGGTACCTTCTTTGATAAACATCGCCATTGATGATAGCTGCATCATCTAATCTGATACATCTTTAATTGTAACATTTCGGCCCGGCTCATGATCATCCCACATTAAAACCGTCTCACTATGACCTCCCTTTTCGCCAATCGTATAAACCTGTACATGCCCCAGTGATTCACACTTTACCTCAATTGATATATTTAAAACAAAGTCAGAATCAAAAATAATATCTATCTCATCGATTTTAATAGCCTCTCCCGGTTGGACATTTTTGTAGAACTTTGACTCAGAATTCACACTCATTACCTTATCATCAGCCGTTGCAAACCCACCGGTCTCAGCATTGACCTCATCTATTACTTCGTTCATTTCATTTATCAAATAAAGGGCGTCGGTAAAGTTTTGTATGCTCTTCCTGGCTACCCATAATAATGGTTTCCGAGACTCTGGCTCTCCAATGCTGACTGGCTTATCTCCTCCGGGGAATCTGCTCTTTCGCTGATGTTTCGGAATCCAGTTAAAATTGTGTTCTGATAATCTTTCATTTTCCATGATCAAAAATATTTTAGTTGTGAAAACTCTTGATCGATTCGTTTGAATTGGGAAATACAATGATACGTGTTAACTCTTTAACCACTCCCAGTGCTGATGAATCATCACCATCGCGAGAGTGTCTAACTCGCAATATTCATAGAGAGATTGCAGAATGGCATCGCGTTGAGTTTTATCCAGATCGTCAAATTGCAGCCGACTCCAGGCCATCATCGCTGCGCCACCTTCGGAGATCGAGTCCTCTCCAATAGCTTTATCGCTCTCATCATAATCCGGAATACCATACCCAACTTCATTAAGTAGTTTGTAGGGGTTTATCGCTTGTCCTGTTTCAGGATCCGGTTTATAAAAGACTTTATTTTTTAAATATAAACCGCTGTATGGCTGGCTGTAGATTTCTTGTAATCTCGGACTTTCGCTTAACACGGCCGGGAGTACTTTTTTGATACTAATGGAATTTTTCATGACCGGGGAGTAATAGTATTTCTTGATCATTTGATATTGATCGACCATCTCCCGCTCGCCTCCTTTCACCAGGCTGTCAATAAAGGTGATCAGTTCTTCCGCATCCTCTGGCTCTCGTTCTCGGATCAAATCCTTCATTTTGTTGAGGACCGTATTCTCGAAGTTGTGATACCGAAAAACGGTACCTTCATCTCCCTCCAGGCACTCTTTCAGCTTTCGAACAAACATAATAGATGGGAGCTTGCCCGGTGTCTCCTCGATCCAGTCGGCCCGGTGTTCTACCCGGCCATCTTCATACATGGTATGGCAACTAAACTGAAAGGGCACATAGTCATAGGGGTACAAGCCCTTATGAAAAGGAATGGCTGCCAGTACCGCCTCAAAGTCGATGAAATGCAAGGGGTATGTCCAGCTCTCCATCTCGTGAAATAAACCTGGAGCCAGCGCCTCTTTCGCATCATGATGGCCGGTCTGCTTCATGATCTGGATGGTCTTACGTTGGTCATTATCCCATTCCGGCTGCACGTATAAAAGCTCTGGATTGGCTGGTAGCATTCCCGGAATAAGCTCCTCCATGAAATACACCTCCTTGTCGAGGTATTTCTTCTGCATCCCTCGTTCATTCCAAACATCAAAAATATGTGGTCTTGAAAAATCTTTTTCCCTCCACTGCAAGGTTTCACCCCAGCATTCCTGAAATCCACTTTTTTGGTCAGATGATAAAGTATCCGGATCTATACGGTATTCACAGTTCTTACACTTTTCACCAATATTTGCAGGATACTTTTCCTTTATTTTGAGCAATTCAGATAACCCTTCTACCCAATCTGAAAATCCTTGCGCTTCCAGTTCGCTTTTGGGTTCTCTGCCCTTACCCTCTACAATCAGCTGCACTTCCTCTGCAACATGTACCGGGGTCATTATCTGCTCGCCCAGATCTTTGGACTGGGTGCCGTCTTTGAGCTCAATATTAAAACGACGTTTATTTTTGACGACTCTAAAATGCTGATGAAGCCCATCAATAGTGGCCTCCTGAGACTTATCAATAAGCATCAGGTAGGGCTCGATACGGTAATCAGGAAAAGCCTGCTTCATCACCCAGTACTGAAAGGCGACATCATAGAGGTACTTCTGCCACTTCTTTTTTATTCCACCACCACGTTGTGAATAAAAATCATCATCTGGCGACCAGGACTTCGATTTCACCTCAATCAGGTTCATTCTATTTCCTGTTTTTTCCAGCACATCCACCCGGATAAAGCAATGCTCATGCTGTATAGCCGCTTCATAAATAACGGCATTCTCTTTTCCCAGCTCCTCGTTGGTTTCACGAATTGGATCCTCATAGCCCGAGCTTGTAATATCGCGACCTCCCGGATAATAAAGTTTGGCCAGTTCACCAACCTGAATACCTCCTTTAGCCAGTGACTGCAAAAAGTCATTGTCATCCATCGTGCTTGGATAGCCTTTTGTATTTTGATAGTAGAGCTTCGTGGGGCAATCCAGGCAATGAGTGAATCTGGATTTAGTTAAATATTTTGATTTACTCATGTCTCACCCTTCTTTTATTTAGATGGATTGTATTTGTTGCAGCTATCATTAATACACCCCGATTTAACTGGGAAAATTGGAGTATGTGAAATATCCCCATTACTATAAATAACATCAGATCCCATCGGAATTTGAGCAGGAGAGCCACAAACATCACATTTTCTATTGCCACATACCTGACAAAACCAGGGGTGTTCTCCCTTTAAAAATGCTTTCTTCGCAGACTCAATCCTTTGTTGTGTCCAAAAAGCTTCTTCTCCCCAACACTCCATCACCAAATTCTCATTTGGAAACAGGAATTCTGTCCACCGCTCCTTACCTTTTTTTATGGATTCCGTGTTCTTGTGTACCAATCTAAGCCCTCTTGAGTCCTGAGCAACAATACGCTTGCCACCAATTTTACTGATTGCTTGCTTGCAAGAAATACAGGACAGCGAGGGTGGACGCTTTAATGTAATATCACTCAGGACCTCTACCCTGGCCTCCTCTAAACACATCTGAAACGTAATATCCGACGTTGCAACTCCACTATCTGATAGGGGAGGCACTCCCATGCTCTTTCTTTTTTTATTGATCTTATCAATATACTCTTGACTCATCGGATTGATACCACGTGCTCTATCATTTGCATCTGCAAAACTATCCCCCATCATGTCATATTCTTCTGGGAATTTTTCTACATGAATGGCACGAGCCCGGTTTCTAATTTTTTCGCTTATTTCGTCTTTTAAATCTTGAGTAATGATCTCTCCTTTAGTTAGCCCCTTTCGAGCGTCATCATACTTTTTCTTTTCTTCTTTTTTATATCTATTCATCACTATTTCCAAAAAAATGAGTCTAAGCTAAGTATTGCAGTAAACCTATTACCATTCGATAGCGGGATATAATTTATATTCTTAAGGGTCTTGCGCCTGAGGAATACTCCAACAATCAAATTCGAATCAATTTATTTAGCATTTACCAATGTTCTGTCTTTGAACTGAACTACTTTTCAGCATCTGAAATATATTTAATGTGCATCATATTATTTTCAAGTAAGCTGCCTTCCCTATTATACCGGTAAGCAACCAGCCGGTCTTTCTTACCTATACTATAATCCAGGCAGCAGACATATTCACTTTGTAACTCAATAGATCCACTAAGCCAGTAATGTCCAAAGAACACCGGTTTCTGGTCTGCATAATGCCATTCATTGTCAAACATTTCATGAGCCATCACTCCAACATATTCACCCAGATCGGCTCCAAACCCATAGTCTTGTACCGGAGTTTGTTCAGGATTTTTCCACCATTTTATTCTCATTTCATGGCGTGGGTGACCGTCCTTATCTAAGAAAGATTTACCATCCGGTAAGAGGAGCTCTACCCCCTTCAGTATATTTTCTGTGATTGAATACAGTTCATGATCTTCATCTCCGGCATTCAATATAAAATCTGGATCAGCATTAAATTTATGCTCGAGGCCCTTTAATGATTTTA
>NZ_JAWLDW010000185.1:0-3701 GCF_041686455.1 Rhodohalobacter sp. | reverse complement strand
GCTATCCATACCGTACCTAGGCATCTTTTTGTAGATACGGCTTTTGAAAATCGATCTTATGAAGACTCTGCACTGCCCATCGGTAACGGACAGACGATCTCTCAGCCTTATACGGTTGCGGCTCAAACTGAACTTCTTGAAGTAAAAAAGGGTGATAAAATCCTGGAAATTGGAACCGGTTCAGGATACCAGGCTGCGATTTTGTGTGAATTGGGAGCTAATGTGTACAGTGTGGAACGTCACGAAAAACTCTATCGGAGTGCAAAAGAGATTCTGCAGGAACTTGGTTACAGACCCCACCTCAAACTTGGCGATGGAACGCTGGGTTGGAGCGCATATGCACCGTATGATGGGATTGTTGTTACGGCCGGGGCACCCGTAGTTCCCGAAGACCTTAAAGAACAGCTTGAAGTTGGAGGGAAATTGGTTGTCCCTGTCGGAGATCAGAAAAGCCAGGTGATGATTCGAATTACCCGAAACGGTGAGGAGGAGTTCAAAGAAGAGAGATTGAGTCACTTTAAATTCGTACCCCTGATTGGAGAGAAAGGCTGGGATTGAGTTGTTTATAACGTAACAGCAATTCTGTTTTAACATTCAACTCACTTTTTAAATTTCGCCATAATCACTCTAAGTAACTTCGTTTAAGAGAGTTAACATCTGTAACATAATCGTTCCATTGAGATAGCTAAGAATAAGAGAGAAGTCGATCTAAATGTTCGAATAGAGTGCTTGAGACAAGAAAAACCCCCTAAATCTAATCTTTGTTAAAAATTTCCTGATAAGAGTTACTCCCTTTTGTGTCAATTGTTTAGCTCCATAATATTGTGAAATTGGTTTTTGGGTGAGGGGAACGACTTTCTCTTTTTCAGATGTTGATTGACCAGTCTGATACAAAAAGATTTTTACAAATCAGATCCTTAACCCCAATTAAATAGATAACAATTATGAAACAGTTTAAAATTATCAGTATGGTAGCTCTTGCCGTAATCTTTATGGCATTCGCTCCGTACAGTATTTCAACACAGAATAATGATCACCACGATATTGTGAGTATCGCCCAAGATACTGACAATCTATCGACTTTGGTTGCTGCTATCGAAGCAGCAGGATTGGTTGATGTATTGAAAGGCGACGGACCTTTTACGGTTTTTGCGCCAACAAATGAAGCATTTGAAGCACTTCCTGACGGAACTCTGGAAAGCTTGTTAATGCCTGAGAACCAGGATCAGCTGGTTGAGATTTTAACCTATCATGTAGTAGCTGGAGAAGTAATGTCAGGAGATCTGAGTGACGGAATGACGGCCGAAACTGTGGAAGGTTCTGAAGTAACCATTTCTCTGAGCGATAGTGGTGCAAAAGTAAATGATGCAAATGTTGAGGCTGCCGATATAGAGGCTTCAAACGGTGTAGTTCATGTGATTGATGCAGTAATACTGCCACCTGAAGACAATTCAGGATACTAAGATTCAAAACGTTTGTTTTGGTTAAAAAGGCCCGGCTTTTAAAAGTCGGGCCTTTTCTATTCTACTCAAATTTATAAGCCATCTATTTTTTTATGAATTTTTCTGTAGATGGATAATCTTAATTTAACGTCAATTTGATATAAAATCACTGAATTTGGCCATATGAGAAGTCCCCTTCTTAAGAAGAAAGAGATTTAGGTAAATGGATATTCATTAGGAAAATTCTATGGACACCCCTCTTTGCCTCCCCTTTTTAGGGGAGAATTGGTCAAATCCGTCATCTGCTTTCTTATATAGAACTCACGTTAATTTAGCTAATCTCACCTTTAAGTATTTTTACTTCAGTTTGTTACCGCAGGTGATGGTCTGCGAGCTTTTTATATAGAATTTCACAAGTTTCGGGCAGACTATTTTGAGTGCTTATTTTCAGAAGTTGGCTGTCGGTAAGTTCTTTTGGCGATTCATAATTGGCAGAAAGCTTTTCAAAGTCTTCCAGGCGCGCATCCGAGACTGTATCTTTATTCTTGTCTCTGGCTTTCAACCGGGAAATGATGGTTTCATCCGATGCTTGAGCTTCAATAAACACAAAATTTGCATCTACAGACTTAAGCAGTTCTATTAGATTCTGCCGATTTGATTTCTTGCTGAATGTTGCATCGAGGATCGCACTCTTTCCGGATGATAAAACTGTAGTAATTTTCTCAAATAGGTGCCGATACGTTTTTTCTGACATCTCAGCCGAATAGAGTTTCTCTCGTTTTGATGAATTTGGTCGTTCATACAAAGGCAGATCCGACAGCTTTTTTCGAATGCGGTCTGATGAGAAATACTCGAAGTCCAGGATTTTAGAAAGGTGTTCAGCTAAGGTACTTTTCCCTGTACCAATACGGCCCATAAAAATTAGTAATGTCGGTCTGGATCCCAAAAGAGCATATCGCAGAGAAAGGTGAAAATAGTCGGTTGCTGTTTGCTGCAGCTTTTCCCGTTTTTTTGAGGTGTTTTCGGCACCTGCACTTTGAAGGCTTTTTACCTTGCCTTTTACATATCCACGATAGCATTTATAAAAATCGGTGATTTTAAATAAGTCAGGGTCATCAAGCTTTTGTGACATCTGCTCAACGAAATAGAGGCTTTCATTACGGCACTCCTGAAAATCCAGATCCATGGCAAGGTAAGCCAAGTCGGCGGCGAGGTCGCCACAACGAAAACGTTCGTTGAACTCTATGCAATCGTAGATACAGATGTTATCGGGACCGATGTGAATATGTTCGAGGTGCAAATCTCCGTGCCCGTCTACGATTCGTTTCTGAGATATTCGCCGGTTAAAAAGTGACTGATTCTTCTCAAAATATTGATTGGTAAAATATTTGATCGCCTGAAACTCTTCATTTTCAATCGTCTTTCCGATGTAAGATTCGGTTTGCTCAAAGTTTTCATCGGTGTTGAACCGGATCTGTTCAATTTTACCATACTGAAGAACATCATCTTTCGGTTCCTGCTGCAGGTAGAACTTCGCCAGTTTATCCGAGACCCGATCCAAATGCTCTTTTGTAAGGGTATCATTTTCAATATAGGAATACAGAAAATATTGCCCATCAAGCATCTTCATTTTCACGGCATACTCAACGATTTCCTCCGGATTTTCTGAATTGAAAGTAAATGTATTCTCCTTTTTTGAAATTGGGATGACCCCAATATAAATATCAGAGCAAAGCCTGCGATTCAGCTCCACTTCCCGTTCACAATAGTGCTTTCTCTTATCGAGTGTGCTGTAGTCTAGAAAACCGAAATCAACGGGCTTCTTAAATTTATAGACAAAAGGTGGGGCCATAAACACATGGGAAATATGTGTCTGAATGTGCTTTACATTTTCGGGTTTATGGGGGTAGACCTCACGGTTCTCCAGGAACTCCCACAAGCTATTATCTGATTCTGATTCATTTCCGGAATTACTCATTCTTTTATCCGTCAAGACTTAAATATTTGATTTCATGACTTTAATGTGATCTTTTCATGCAACTGAAGATTTAGCCCTTCCTATAAACAAATTCCAAAATTTCTGAAGGAGTAACAATTTTAGTTCAGAACCACAGTAAAAAAGTTTTGCATTTTTTGAATTTTAATTCTACACTTGTAGAAACAGTTCTAACAATGTAGAATTATGAAACTATCGAAATCTGAAGAACAACTGATGCAGTACATCTGGAAAAGCAAAAAGGCGTTCATGAATGAACTGCT
>NZ_JAWLDW010000054.1:0-16468 GCF_041686455.1 Rhodohalobacter sp. | reverse complement strand
TGGGCCATAAGTGAACATGGAATCACTAAAAGAAAAAGTAAGGGCACTATTTTGATGATGTGCATAACGATAAATTAGGTTTGAATAATATTTTGATGTAATTAATTTTCTTAATACGAAAAGTAAAAAAACATTTTGGCCTGCTATTGCAATATCAGTTTATGATTAGCTCATTCAAATACAAATTTCCAATTTCATTTACCGGGATATTTGTTCGTTATACCCCATTATACCGGTAAAAATTGTCTTTATTTATTCGTCGTTGAACTTTTCTTTCGAATTATGGATTTGATAAGTAGACACTGTGTAGCGTTACATTCTATAGTAGTTGGCATATTTAATTAATAAATTACATTCAAATCTTGTTTATCAATTTTTTGATCCATTATTATACAAATCGTTCCATTTCGCTACTGATCGTTCCATTTCGCTTAGCGCTTTAGATACGTGATTGTAAACGCTCTGTCTTTTGATATCCATGAGGCCTGCAATTTCAGCATTCGACATTCCATCGTAATATTTCAGATAAATCACCTCACGCCTTCTTTTACTAAGTGAATTGATCGCTACCATCAGCCTTTGCCTATATTCACTTTGATATTCTAATTCAATCAAATATTTCTCTATAGAAATACTGTGTTGATCCCTCTCCTTCACGTATTTTAGATTCCGATCCTGCTGATTTCTGTATTTTCGTAAATTTTTAAAAATTGTACGCCGCATGGAGATATACAGGTACGCTTTTACAGATTTGGCCTCGCTGATAGAATAATGGTTTTCCCAAATGGTCAGAAAAAGCTCCTGTATGCAATCTTCCACAAAATCTTCCCGTGCAATGATTCTGTATCCGTAATTAAACAACCGGTTGCGATAAGTGTGATAAAGTGATGAAAACGCTTCTTTATCTCCTTCTAAAACATCCGTCCACAGTGTGTTATCATCCTTTTGGCTTACAGCTCCATTACTATTCATAAAGGTTTACGATTTTTATAGTTATAAATCATTTATTTCATTAAAAAGCGCTTTCACCATTTCTAATAGCTACAATACCATTGAAATAAATTTGAGTGTTCTCAGTTAAATGTAGCTTAGAGCGTTAATGAACATATGTTCAGTTATGAACAATTACTCACTTGATTTTAATTAACGGCAATCAGAAAGTCAAAAAAAATACTGATTACAGGAATTTTATCAGTATTTTTGAAGCTCTGCTGCCTCACTTAAGTTACTTCGATACATAATTTAGGCTTCTAAAATAATTCCTCATACTACTTTAAAACTCTGTATTTTAAGTAAATGTTAACGCAAACTTTTTAAACTAACTTTCCCCATGGCAAGGCCTGTTGAAGCCCAAAATTCGCGCCTACTCAGTAAAGTGAGTACTCTTTATTATGAACAGGAGTTAACCCAGCAACAAATTGCAAACCGGCTTGAACTCTCTCGCCCAAAAGTTTCACGGCTTCTTAAACAGGCCAAAAACAGAGGCATTGTTCAAATCAGCATTTCTCATCCGGAAGGAGATCACGTAGGATTAGAATCTAAACTGGAACTTTATTATAGCCTTAATGAAGCCATTGTAGTTGATTCAGGTAGCGGTACTCCCAAATCGTCTGATAAAATCTTAAAAGCTCTTTTAGGAGGTGCTGCGGCTAATCATCTATCCCGTTCACTATCAGATGGAGATATTATCGGAGTAACATGGGGCACCACGTTGCAGGCAATGGTTGAAAAAGTTACTCCGGCCGACAATAAGGACATTCATATTGTACAGATGCTTGGAGGGTTTGGACCGCCGGAGGCAAAGGCCCATACAATGGGAATCTCTCGAAGCTTATCCCAAATATTGAATGCCCGATTAACACTTCTGCAATCGCCGGGCGTGGTTGACACTCCTGAAATCCGTGAGGTCTTAATTAACGATCGAAGGGTGAAAAATGCGCTCAACCTCTTTCCAAAAGTTAATAAAGCCTATGTGGGCATCGGTGCTATCAGCACCAATCGTATTTTAAAGGAAGGGAATAATGAAGTATCACACGACATTCAGCAGGAAATCATCCATTCTGATGCCATTGGAGATATCGGACTCAACTTCTTTAACCGGAAAGGAGAAACGGTTCACTCCGGGTTCAGTGACCGGTTTATTGGTATGACACTTGAACAGCTGAAACAGGTTAAAACTGTGGTTGGCATTGCTGGAGGCACTGAAAAATACGAGGCGATTCGCGGTGCTCTTTCCGGCGGGTACATAAATGTGCTCATTACCGACCGACATACTGCACTCAAGCTTATTGAAGAAGAACTGTAATGCTTAGTATACAATATATACAACGAATCAAGACTCCTCTGATAAAAATAATCTATTCAAACAGTAGAACACCAAAACAGCCTACTCTTAGTTAGCGTAAACCCGGTGTTTTGTCACTGAAGTAATACAGGACAGTCCTCGGATGAGTTTTTATTGTAATACAGACTAACCTGGGTTCAGGATGTCATTCACTGATGACTTAAAAACTCATTATTTACCTTAGACATAATACTTGTAACTTTACGGGAATCATACGTTTCTGCCGGATTAAATAGATCATTTAATATTTTTACCGATACATATTAATTGAACGGATGAGTTCACCATCACGCTTGTATTCATCATTTTTTAGTTGATCTTACTTGTTGTTGCTCTGATTAAATATGGAAACAGAAAAACTAAATTGGTTAGAAAAAAAGCTCCAAACTCTTGATGAGTATGAGCGAGAACCGGTTCCCGAAAAAAAACTAAAAGGTTGGCGGGGGTTTCTCGGAATGTACGCCGGTGAACATACCGCGGGAACTGAATTTGTTATCGGCGCGCTATTTGTTGCGCACGGCGTTTCTTTTATGGATCTCGTTATCGGGCTGATCATCGGTAATCTGCTTGCCGTATTCAGCTGGGCATTTTTATGCGCCCCGGTTGCGGTGAAAACCAAGCTTACACTCTACTGGCAATTAAAAAAGATATGCGGCGCTAACCTGGCAAGTCTCTACAATGTTGTAAATGCTATCATGTTCTGTTTTCTGGCCGGAGCCATGATCGCTGTGGCTGCAACTGCCGTTGGCCTGCCTTTTCAAATCCCGATGCCGGAACTGGATGATTTCTTTCCAACCAGCATTGGCTGGATCCTTACTGTCTTTTTTGTCGGCACCATCATCACTATTATTGCCATCGCCGGTTATGAATATGTGGCGCGTTTTGCAAATATCAGCTTTCCGTGGATGTTTCTTGTTTTTGTAGCTGCAGCTATTGCGGTTCTCCCTTCATTAGGTGTGGAGTCGATTTCCGGTTTCACCACAGCAGCAAATGAACAGATCTGGACCGGCGTGGCTGCGGAAGGCCTCACACAATTTACCGTCTGGCATGTCATCTTTTTCGCCTGGTTCGCCAACATGGCTATGCATATCGGTATGAGTGATATGTCGATCCTCAGATATGCAAAAAAATGGCAGTATGGGTTTGCATCAGCGACCGGAATGTTTTTTGGGCACTTCATCGCCTGGATGGCTTCCGGAATTCTCATGGCTGCTGCTTCAGGCGCCGTTGCTCCCGGTCCAATCGCTTATAATAGCGCCGGAATAGCGGGCGCACTTTGTGTGGTCATTGCGGGGTGGACCACTGCAAACCCAACCATCTACCGGGCCGGTCTTGCCTTTCAGTCCGTCACACCTAACTGGAAAAGGTGGAAAGTTACGCTTTTTACCGGCTTTTTTACTACAGTAATCGCCTGCTTTCCCGCTCTCGTAATGAATCTGCTCGATTTTGTTGCCCTATACGGCCTGGTGCTTATGCCGATGGGTGCCGTGGTTTTGCTGGATGTACTCTTTTTCAAAAAATTTAATCTGATACCCAACTACGCCGAAAAAGTCGGGATCAAATTCAACTGGGCCGCAGCAATCACCTGGTTTTCTACCCTTGGATTTTGTCTCTTTCTTAATCTATACGCAGGAATTGAAATTTTCTTTCTCGGACTGCCCGGATGGTTTGTAGCCATTGGCGTTTATATTGTCATGAGTTACCTGATTCATAAAAACAGCCTCATAAAAAAACTGAAACGAAAATAAACCACAGAGATCAATTTCAACTGTTATGAGTGAATATACAATGACTGTAAAAAAGACGAAAAACAGCATCACTGAACACTATTTCAGAACCGTGGAATCACAGTGGGATGATTCTCATGCCGACGAGCTCGATCCGCTCGGCCGGCTGGTATACCGCTCCAACCTACTGGGAAGCGATGCCTATATCAATAATACCGGCGGCGGCAACACGTCCAGCAAATTAACAGAAGAAGATCCAATTTCCGGCGAAGATGTATCGGTGCTTTGGGTGAAAGGATCCGGCGGCGATCTCCGAACGGCAAAACGCCCCAACTTTGCATCACTTTACCAGGATAAGCTTCTCAATCTGCAGAAAATCTATCATAATAAAGAGAACACCGGCCTGAAAACTCCCGCAGAGGATTCAATGGTACAGATGTATCCTCACTGCACCTTCAATCTGAATCCTCGTGCGCCATCGATCGACACACCTCTACACAGTTTCATTCCGTTTGATTTTGTAGATCATACCCATCCAGTACCGATTATCTCTATCGCCACAGCGGATAACGGAAAAGAAATTATGAAAGAGATTTATGGTGATGAAGTCGCCTGGGTAGACTGGATGCGGCCCGGATTTGAACTGGGTCTCGCACTTCAGCAAACTATCAAAGAAAATCCCGGTATTAAGGGAATCATTCTGGGCGGCCACGGCCTGATTAACTGGGATGATGATGATAAAATGTGTTACGAACTCAGTCTCGACCTGATCAACCGCGCGGCTGAATATCTTGCAGAACACGAAAAAGGAGCTGATTCTTTCGGTGGAAACCAATACGCATCCCTTCCGGAAGAGGAGCGTCACGATCTGATTGCTGATATTTCTCCGTACATCCGCGGGCTGCTTGCTGAAGATGACCGCTTTATCGGCACCTATCAGGATGATGAAGTCACCCTGCAGTTTATCAATTCAACAGATGCCGGACGACTGGCTGAATTAGGGACCTCCTGCCCCGATCATTTTCTGCGCACAAAAATCAAACCACTTTACATCAACTGGAATCCTGATACTGAAAATTCAGAAGATCTGAAATCGAAAATTGAAATCGGCCTCAAAGAGTATCGAAAAGATTATGCCGGCTACTACAATCAGTGCAAAGATGAAGAGTCGCCCGATTTGAGGGGCGGAAATCCCACTGTATTGTTGATTCCGGGTCTCGGGATGATTACCTGGGGGAAATCAAAAAGTGAGTCCAGAGTAACGGCAGAATTTTACACGGCTGCAATCGGTGTGATGAGAGGAGCGGAATCGATCGGTTCATACACCGCCCTGCCGCGTCAAGAAGCGTTCGATATCGAGTACTGGGCTCTTGAAGAGGCAAAACTCCAACGAATGCCGCCCGAAAGCGAGCTTTCAAGAAAAGTGGTACTTGTCATTGGATCGGGAAGCGGTATTGGCAAGGCACTTGTTCCCAAACTGTTAGATGAAGGCGGAACAGTAGCATGCCTCGACCTGGATGAAAATAGTGCCAAAAAGACCGCCAATGAAATTCTTGGCAAGATCGGGATGGGAATTGGCGTGGCCGGTTCAGGTATCAGCAGAAGCGGTGACGTGATCGGGCTGGAATGCGATATTACCGAACGAAATTCAGTTAAAAAAGCGATCAAACAGACGATTCTCGCTTACGGCGGTGTGGATATGGTAGCTGTTACCGCAGGTGTTTTCCCAACACCCGATTATAATGGCGAACTGTCCGACTCTGCATGGGACAAATCATTTGCAGTAAACGTGAAAGGCAACTTTATCGTGGCTGATGAAATGTCGGCCATCTGGAACAAGCAGGGAATGGAAGGCAGCATGGTGATTACAACCAGTGCAAACGCCATAGTTGCAAAAATCGGCAGTATGGCATATGATACGAGTAAATCGGCGGCAAATCATTTGGTTAGAGAACTCGCAATTGAACTTTCACCGGAAATCAGGGTCAACGGCGTGGCACCCGCAACCGTTGTGGATGGAAGCAGCATGTTTCCCAGAGATCGTGTGATGGTCTCACTCACCAAATACGACATCGATTTTGATGAAGATGAAGAGACTGATACTCTCCGCGAAAGGCTGGCAGAATTTTATGCTCACCGAACCCTAACACAGCGATCGATCTCTCTCGAACAGCAGACTGAAGCGATCTATTCGCTGCTGAGCTCCCGGTTTGAAAATACAACCGGCCATATCATCCCTGTGGATGGCGGACTGAAAGATGCATTTATGAGATAAAATCTGTGGTTACGCTTTAGACCTGATATAGGTGAAAATTCCACTTTACGACCTCCGGGTTTACATGGTGGAATGAACCACCTCGGGGGCAGAGCCCACGAGGTAGCAACTTAGAATCCATAACTTTTTAGTTAAATATGAAGTTTATTCTGGAGTGTCCCTCCGCCAGCCGGCGGAGGGCAATGGGGGATGATCTGTTGTGGATCAGAACCAAGAGTGGGACAATTCTAAACTAAGAAAGTCATCCCCCAGCTCACTCCGTTCGCTTCCCCCTTCTCCCACAGGGATCCCTGCGGGGAAAGGGGGACTTTCATCCTTTCCGACCCTGAGGGTCAGGGAATTAAACCACTTATGATTGATTTTCGAAAGAACCCAATTTGACATGAACAGTATTCTTAAAATTGTTTCATTCTGCGGACTAATGCTTACCATTGTGCCGTCGTTTCTTGTCTTTTCAGACACCATCAGCTTTCAACTGCACACCACCTTGATGTTAATAGGCATGATTTTGTGGTTTACCACTTCTCCGTTCTGGATGAAGGAGAAAAAACTATGAAAATCAATAAAAACCTGATTGAAGAACACAATCGTAAAAAATCTGAGGAGCATCATGATACCCTTTCTCAGCTTGAAGACCAGCTTTCAAAAATAGGGTTCAGGCCGGACGATGTTGTTCAAAAACTATCAGATTTCCAGGTTGCTATTCCGAGCTGGGCGTTGGGCGCCGGTGGTACCCGTTTCGGGCGATTTAAGATGGGAGGTGAACCGCGAACGCTGGAAGAAAAAATCGAGGATGTGGGTCTCATACACACACTCAATGGATCAAGTGGTGCTGTATCACTCCATATCCCCTGGGATATACCGGCCGATACAGATGCTACACAACAACAGGCCCTTGAACTTGGACTAAAGTTCGACGCCGTAAATTCTAACACGTTTCAGGATCAGCAGGGCCAGGAGTATTCATATAAGTTTGGCTCACTAAGCCATACCGATCCACGCGTTCGCGATCAGGCTGTGGCTCATAACATAGATGTGATAAAAATCGGAGACGCACTGGGCTCTAAGGCGTTAACGGTTTGGCTGGCTGACGGATCCAATTTTCCTGGCCAGCAAAACCTGCGAAAAGCCCTCGATCGTACCTGGCAGTCTCTTGAAGATATTTATAGCGCTATGCCGTCCGACTGGACGATGCTGATTGAGTATAAACCGTTTGAACCCAATTTCTATTCTATGGTAATCCCTGACTGGGGAACTTCCTTTCTGCTCGCCACCAAACTGGGCGATCGAGTAAAAACCCTGGTTGATCTCGGTCACCATCTGCCGAACACCAATATCGAACAGATTGTCGCCACGTTAATAATGGAAAACAAACTTGGCGGATTTCACTTTAACGATTCAAAATATGCGGATGACGACCTTACCACAGGCTCCATCAAACCTTACCAGCTTTTTTTAATTTTTTGTGAACTGACTGACCAGGTAGATAACCCCGACGATCTCAAATTTTCCGAACTCGCCTGGATGATTGACGCCAGTCATAACGTAAAAGATCCGCTTGAAGATCTGCTGCAATCTGTTGAAGCTATACAGATCGCTTATGCACGTTCGCTGATTATTGACAGAAATGAGCTGGAGAGTGCACGCCGGAACAATGATGTGTCTCGGGCCCAGGATATTTTACAAATGGCATTCCGAACTGATGTGCGCCCCCTGCTGCGTGAAAGCAGGCTGAAAAACGGCGCTGCAATTCAGCCGGAAAAACTGTTTCGGGAGCTAAACGTACGGGAAAATTTGATCCGTGTCAGAGGCAGTGAATCTACCGCAACGGGGTTGTAACCGTTTGCCCTTACCGGCTCAGAAATCAACCTTCAACCAACAAAAAAAGCCACTATGTCGTCACCCATACCTGTCACAGCCATTTTTGACATCGGGAAAACCAATAAAAAATTTCTACTGTTCGACGACCGCTTTAACATCGTCTACAGAAGAAATAATAATCTGGACGAGACGACAGACAACAAAGGGTTCCCTTGTGAAGATATTGAACTGCTGAACAGATGGATTCACGAAGTAACCGAAGAAGTGACCCATCAAAACAAATATACTATCCGCCAACTAAATGGATCGGCTTACGGCGCCACTCTTGTCCACCTTGACAAAAACGGAACCCCGGCCGCCCCAATTGAAAACTATCTAAAGCCATATCCTGAAGAGCTGAAAGCAAATTTTTATGATATGTATTGCGGCAAAAATCAATTTTCTGTAGAAACGTCATCTCCTCCGATGGGGATGCTCAATTCGGGATTACAGCTATACCGAATCAAACATGAAAACCCGGATTTGCTCAAATCGATCGATGCTACACTTCATCTGCCCCAGTATATCACATATCTCTTTACGGGTAGAAAAACCGCTGATCTCACAAGCCTTGGCTGCCACACCGGAATGTGGCATTACGGGGAGAATTCCTATCATCCGTGGCTCAGAAAGGAAAAATTGCAGAATCTTCTTCCCGACCCTGAACTTCCGATAAAAACCACTAACGGTCGTTTTGGTGATCATCATTTTGAAACCGGCATAGGAATACACGACAGCTCAGCCGCACTTGTTCCGTATCTTATCGGGCTTGAAGAGCCATTTATTCAGCTCTCAACCGGCACATGGAGTATTGCCATGAACCCTTTCACGCAGACAGAGCTCTCTTATAATGATATTAAACGGGATTGTCTTCAGTATCTGAATATTTATGGTGAACCGGTAAAGGCATCCAGGCTTCTGCTTGGCGCAGAATATTCACATCAGCTCGAGAAGACTGCAGCGCACTTTTGTAGAAGCAGGAAAACTCCGGAATGTGGCCCCGATCCAAGCCTCCTTTATGAACTAATCAGTAATCCTGATCCAGATAGGAAGCTTATCCTCGAAAAAGCCGGAGAAACCGGTCCGTATCCACATACCGGCAATGGAACTTGGAATCTTGACATCTTTAATACGTTCGGGGAAGCATTTCATCAACTTATGCTCGACTTGGTTTCGATACAGGCAGACGCCATCCGGCTGGCTGAGGGAGAATCTACATTTGAACAGATTATTATTACCGGCGGCTTTGCAAAAAACTCTTTTTTCTGCAGATTACTGGCAAATCATTTTCCTGATAAAAAGATTTACACCGCATCCACTTCCTACGCATCGGCGCTGGGTGCGGCCTTGGTTATCAATTATGAAACCATAAATGCCGGAGGGGTAAAAGATTTGCTCGGTCTGAATCTTGTGAACCCGATAGACGGAGTTCCAGTTGGGGATTACGCCTGGGCGGATTCTCTCAGCCAAACCTATCAAAAATAAAATTTTTATACGTTTCACTCTTTCTTACCTGTGTGAATGATACATTTTCTCGGTTTCCGGCAAGTCTGTTGTTCATATCCTTGAGCGAGACTCAGCCATACGATTTATTTCAACCCCTCGTACTACAATTGATTGCGAAACTTTCAATAAAATCCCTGTGAGATGTCCGGGATAGACATGCCGTGGCCAGATGTATTAAAACACGGGCTATCGTGATGAAACCGTTCCGCTGGTACGACGCTTTGTTGAACAGAGATACTTCAACAGCCGTGGTGGTAGACTAAATTTATCACAATCGAGTAGTAAGACATTCAAATTGGCGTAAAATTTGAAAGTTCAGGCAGTATCGAAATAGACTATTTTATTTTTTATCAACATACCTCAATTACTACAAAGTATTACAGGCACGCCCCCCCAATATAAACCTAAGGATTCTGATTTTGTAAGTTTAATTACTGCCGCTTAACTTTATAAAGTTACTTACCCACAACTCAGTTTTTTACACCATTAGTTTACCTAAATTCTAACAATATATAGTGAACGTCCAGCCTTTCAATCATTCGGTGACGCAAACTCTTCAAAAAACTCCCCGATATCTTCCAAATTGTTAAAGCCAAATATCCAGCAGGTTTCAGCAACATCAGAAAAATCCATGCCCCCACTACCGATAGCGGGATTATAATACCTATGTTCTTTACCGTTGTAATTCTCTGCTATCTGCAACGCCATTTCCCATATGGATTCGAGATTCGGATTGGTAATGTGAATTCGCCATTCCACCGGATCGCTTTCTTTGAAACCCGGCTTTCCATTGCCAATCTCATTTCCATCTGGAATCTTATGATAGTCAGCATTTTCATTTACATAGGCCAGGTCTTCAGGGGTCGTATTGTTTTCGTTCCACTCGCTATGCTGAACAACATGAATCCTCTTTTTAATATTAAATTGAGGTAATTTGGTTTTGACGTTTCTAACAATTGCTGCAGAAAAATCTGATTGGCCTGCGTCCGCGATCCAGACATCACCTTCTTTTTCCAGGGTGTTAACCACCAAGTTAGTTATCTCACTTAATGCTTGGTCATAGTTAGTATGAGCATCAGACCAGTTTTCGTCAAAAGAAACTTCAAAAAGTTCGTTTGCAGGCACGTACAATCCCCCCTGTTTTCCATAAGCTCCGGCTACTGCATGATAGCGGACTTCGGAAAAGCGGGGGTCGGCGAGTATTGTTGCTACGGCTGCAATGGAGTGAATGTCATCGACATCTGTTTTACTGTCAAACTGGGCTAAAAACAAATCGTTTTCGACCTGAAACTTTCCCAATGGGTCAGGTGAAGGACCCTGAAATACAGAAAAGGTTATCAGGGTTAAAAAGCTAAAACTGTACTGTACGTAAAATGCATAATGTACCTCTTTCTAAATTAGTCATTTGTGAATAATAAATAGCTTTATGAACCGAATTTTCATTAGAGCCAATACAGAAATCTGCTGCCTTTCCAATTGAACTTTCTGTGATTTACATTAAATGAGTGAAATCAAAACCGATAGTTTCAGTGCCAGAATATCAATCTAATAGCATATCAAACCGGTAATTGCCCGATGTTACTTCTACAATCAACCGATTTTTGTCTTGATCAAGACCAATCAACGTCACGCCTTCTGCCTCATCGAGTTGATTTCCGCTTTCGGAAATTTGATCTATATTCAGATCGGGTAGGTAAACCCGTGCTGTAGTATTCACCGGTATTTCGATTCGCAGATCTATGGCCCGATCACTTTTCTCCCACTCACTTTTGACCGTTCCTCTCCATGTATCATACGAACCTTCAGCCCAATCCAGGTCATCAATAAATTCCGGTTTAATGATAATATTCTTAAAACCGGGCTTTTCATGATCAGGTCGTATGCCGACAATCGCCTTGTAAAACCATTCATCAATACTTCCGAACATCACATGGTTCCGCGATTGGGTTCCGTCCCAGTTTTGCCATAAGGTTGTAGCGCCCTTTTCAATCCAATAACCCCATGAAGGAAATGCTCGTTGATTTGCGATTCGGTACATCACATCGGTGCGCCCATATTCACTCAGAGCCCCCAAGAGATATTTTGTACCAATGACACCGGTCGTCAGGTGGTAATCGTTCTCCTGAATGTTTTGGATCAGCTGCTCCATTATTGAGTCAACATCCCCGGGTTCGGCGAGATCATGGTAAAGCGTTCCGGCCAGTACCATTTGGGATCCATTGTCCCACGTTCCGGCTTCCTCGTTGTAAAAACGTTCACGATACCCTTTTTTAATCTTCCCGGAAAGCTCATTGAAATAGGCCACTTCGTGCTCCTTACCCAACTCTTTCGCCATCTTGGCGACAATGTTTGAAAACGAATGGAAATGTCCAGTGGCTAAAACAGCCTGGTTACTGGGAACCAGTGTCTTGTGATCATCGATACCAAAAGAGAGTGTGTAATTATCCTCTGAGTGGCGCTCCAGGTAACGCATATATTGCACGATAGGATCAAAATACCGTTCAAGTATGGATCGGTCACCTGTATGCTGGAACAGATACCATGGAATCAGAACAAAGGCTCCTTCCCATTGAGGCCCATAACCCCTGCTTTTAAATGTTGGGATGGGGCTCGATGAAACATATCCCCATCCACTCGAAGGTATGATCCCTGGCAACTGACCAGTTTCGCGTTGTTCATCCGCAAAATCATCCATCCATTTCATATAGGAAGAAACGGTCTCGAAATTGATCAATCCTCCTTCGGTCACAAGGTGAGCATCTCCCGACCAGCCGATTTTTTCGCGATGCGGGCAATCGGTGGGATAGCCGTGATAGTTGCCGAGATAAGATAGTTTTTTAGCGGCATGAATTTTGTTAAAGAGCGGGTTGGACGATTCAAAGGATCCCGTGACTTCAAAATCGGTGTGGATCACCTCCGCTGTCAGCTTTAAAATTTCCACACCCTCGGGTACTTCGACTTGTGTGTACTGAAAACCATAATAGACAAATGAGGGACGCCAGTTGGAGGGTTGATCCGGGCCAAGAATATATCTTGAAGTTTGTGTTTCACCGCTGAAAACAAAGCGGCTTAACTCCTCATTATTTAGTGTGCCGTCATCATACAATCTTTCTCCGTGTCGAATAACAATTTCGGCCCCTTCCGGACCTGTAGCCACCAGTCGTACACTACCTGTAATATTCTCCCCAAAATCATAAACCTGAAGATTCTTTTCGGGATTTGTCACCTCAACGGGAGACAAACTCCGAACGTGGCGAATTGGAGGCATCAACTGATTTTTCAACTTCCCGGCCGGTCCTACGACTTCATAGGCCGGGCCCCAGCCTGAAGTATCTGCAGTGGGATACGTCCAATCTCCTAAAGTAAGTCTGGCATCAAATGTCTCCCCGTTATGGATACCATCAAACACAATAGGTCCGGTTGTTGTTTTCCAAGACCTGTCGGTGGCAATGGTTTTAGTTGACCCATCCTCATAAGTGATCACGATCTGAGCCTTCAGTGAGCCCGGAGCACGCCAGGGTGCACTGTCGAAATCCCACGCCGCTTCCGTATGGAAATTATACCAGCCGGTTCCAAGAATTACCCCAATAGCATTTTCTCCATGAAGAAGGTGATCGGTCACATCATACGTTACATATAAGGCGGTTTTGTCATAGCGAGACTTCGCAGGATCTAACAAACGGTCGCCCACCCGTTCACCATTAATGAATGCTTCATAGTAACCGAGTCCGGAAATATAAAGGCGCGCCGACGAAATCGGCTCTTGATTCGTAAAACCCTTTCTGAAATGGGGAGCCGGCCCAGGCTCTAAAACATCTTCATCAATCGGAATCACGGGATGACTTTCAGCCGCGGATATCCAAACTCCCTTCCAGTCATTTTTGTTTAGCAGTCCGGTTTCAAAAAAAGCGGGCTCACCGTATTCGCTTTGTTGACCCTGATCATCCCAGACCGAAACCGTCCAGTAGTATCGCCTGGCTGATTTTAAACCTTTACCTTCATATGGAATTTGCACCTGTTCATCTGATCGAACAATTCCACTATCCCAGATATCGGCACTCTCTTCTGACAATTTATCTTTATCACTCGCCACCAAAATCCGGTATGCGGTTTGATGAGCTCCCCTATGACCGGATTCCAGTTTCCAGCTCAGGCCTGGATTGAGCTCATCAAGCCCGATCGGATTTTTTGTATACTGGGTGCGAAGTTCGGCGGGAGTTAGGTTTTGTGCAAACAAGTTGGGAGAACAGATCACCCATAAAATTAAAAAACAGAGTACTTTTCGATACATACTTTTTTACAATCTATTTTTTCAGTTTCAGGAAGGAGCCCTCATTTCGGCCGCAACGCCGGAATCTTCAGACTTAACCCGGATTATTTAACAAGAAATTTTTCCGAGAATATGTAACTCAAATTTGGGCTGTTAACTAATCTGTGTATGTGCAAGAATGTTTGTGCTTTACATTATACTATACATCTTTTCGGGAATAAGTCGGGTTAATATAAATATAAATTTAAATTAAATTTGTCTGTTAATCTCCATTTACTGACTTCTTTGACGTAGCGATTAAAAATATTACTGCCGTCCACTTAAAAATCGGCAACAGGCTTGGCAGTATGTTTAAAACCAACTTCGGGGTCATTCACCAATACCTGGCCGGCGTTTGTTAAATCTTCCGGATCATTGTAGGTATAATCTTGCGTATGTACCACTCGGTGATACTCTGAATTGCCACTCCACGCCCAGAAATACCAGCCAAAGCCAAGTTCCTTGCTGATCTTCATCATAATTTCCGGATTGAAGTTTACAGATCCATTCACCGGATCCCAGCCATATTCACCCACTATAACGGGGGCTTTCAGGGTGGCAAGCTTTGGAAAGATTTCTTCTACGGAAAACGGAGGCTTCCAGTCCGTAAACTGCTGATCGTCTGTTCTCCAAAACCCATAGAGATGGATTGAGAGAACGATATTGTTTAGCGGGTCGTGGTCAAAAAGTTGGTCTCCGTATTCCAGCAGTGAGTTTGGGTTTTGTCCACAGTTCCCTCCGGCATCCATCACCAAAACATTGTTTACACCGGCCTCCCGCAGTTTGGTAATCGCGTATTTGTATCCTTCCAAATAAACCTCATAGTTCTCTCCCCACTCATTGGCGATGTTGAGCATGAGTTTGTCTTCAAATATTCGCAGCGTTTGCAGATTACCCTCTTCCAGCCACTCATCAACAATCTGTTTCAGACCCATTTCGCCACGCTGTTCCCCATCTTCATCTATTGGCGGAAGGTCGAATTCCGAAACACAAGTCCCATTGTGAATCTCAATCATGGGGACCAGCCTGGCATCAATGGATCTTAGTACCAGATTCTGTTTTTGTGAGGCCGTACTGGATTGATTGTTCCAGTGCCACGATTTTCCGGCAGTAACCAGACGCACCGTATTCGCATTGGTTATTTTAATTTCATTATCCAATGCATTCAGGCTGTGTTGTTCGTCCCGCCAAACATGCACATCATTCAGTCCAAACGGAATAAACTCTTCTCCAGAGGCATCAACCAGTTTTCCGTTTTCCACACAAATGCCTTCGGCCATGTCTTCAGGTTCATCATCGCCGGTGTCGTTGGTGAAGGTGCTGCAGCTAAGCAATGGCAGAACTGTTAAAAAAACAGTGGAATTTTTGAATAAATTCACAAGACATTGGTTTAACTGATTATTCTTTTTTTAATTATTCTTAATTTTAGGAAAATTGTTTTGATTTACTTTTTTTTGGATAAAGTAATCTCTTTCAAAGAGGGAATACCTCTAACTATCTACTCATTTTTTCTTTGCCTGACTTCAAAATGGGTAAGGCTTAAGCAAGAATATTGGATACAGTATTCGCTAAAATATTCAATTGCCTTTAATTCTTGCTATTGGAGCTGTCAATCCGTAATTCTGAACACTCTGAACTATTAATGGCTCATGTAACCTCAATGCCATACCCCGTATAGTATTTTGCAAGGTAATCTGTATATCGCTGGTAAAGGTTTCCATTCGGTTATCCCGGAAGAGTGTTTTACCCTCTACTTTCATCGTAGATTAGTTTAGTTTGGAAATGATCCAAACTATACATTTGGAAAACCTTCGTACTTTCAAGACTTATCTTAATAATATTCAGGCATGAGTGTAGACGTCTGCTAATGTATCTCATCACCGTTAAAAGTAGTAAAACATGTTCTTGGTTATTTACGTATGATTTGTCGGGTGCTGGCTTTTCAATTACTCAATTTAAAAGAAGAATAAAATACTATCAGGTCCAATTTAGGTATCCACCCGACCAACTGCATCTTTCGAGAAATGAGTGAAGATGGTAGCTTGCTTGTCAAAAACCAATGACAACAGCATCCAAGAATAAAACTCAGACTATGTTTGCCCTGGTGGACCGGTGGAAAGCCAGCGGCGTGACTCAGAAAGCTTTTTGCGCCGAGCAGGCCATAAACACTCACACCTTCAGCTATTGGGTAGCCAAACGCCGCCGGGCTGACCAACCGACCGGCGGGTTTGCTGCGGTGGACCTGTAAGGAGCGGGCCCGTCCGACCGAATCACGATTACCTATCCTAACGGCGTTGCCATTTGCCTAAGCAGCGGGAACCTGCCGCTGATCCTTACCTTAATCCGGCTCCTCCGATGTTCAGTCTAAGCTCTTCCCACCGCTACAACCTGTACCGCGGGGCGTGTGATATGCGCAAAAGTTTCAACGGGCTGTCGGGGCTGGTCCG
>NZ_JAWLDW010000184.1:0-3760 GCF_041686455.1 Rhodohalobacter sp. | reverse complement strand
TCTCAGGTCTCAGGTCTCAGGTCTCAGGTCTCAGGTCTCAGGTCTCAGGTCTCAGGTCTCAGGTCTCAGGTCTCAGGTCTCAGGTCTCAGGTCTCAGGTAAAAGTTTTGCTTCCGGAGTGATTAAATCAAATTTTTTTGAGTATTAATTTTAAAATAAATACTGAAGTGTATTTTTTGAGTGATGATTAACGAATAACGAACACCGAATAGAGTATAAAGCTCGAAGTGTTGAACAGACTAGAGGCGGTTATCTCGCAAATTGAATTTTTCAACCTAATACAGGTCGGGAGATTTTATGCAGCGGAGCTGCTTAATTTCTGAGAAATGAATCAAACTCAATCTGAGTCAACAATTCACGGTGTACTGTACAACCGCTTCCCTTCCGGATCCTCTTCGTAATCTTGAAATAACCAAACACCAAGATAGGCCAATGGAGTATCGAACAGAGCGAAGAAAAACTTGAATAGATATGAATTTATAATCAGAATAAAGAGAGCGCCTATAGTTGTAACATTATCACCAAGATTACCGGATATGAAAAGTATTGTCAGTATCGTGGTGCTGTCTATAAGTTGACTAAACATTGTAGATCCATTATTTCGCAGCCAAAGATATTTGCCATCCGTTAATCGTTTCAAGTAATGATAGATTCGAACATCCACGCTCTGCGCAATCAAGTAGGCAATCATGCTTGAAACGGTATTGGCAATAACAAATTCGTACACGCCTTCAAATAGGTTCAATCCCCCACTTACACCATAAGTATCCGGTAACCAGTGGCCGAGACTCAAAATGAACAGCATAAACAGGTTCATAATAAACCCGATCCAAACCACCGTCTGTGCCCTCTTTCTTCCAAACAGTTCAGATATTAAATCAGTTGCCAGGAATGTGAAGGGATAGGCAAGCAAACCTACCGGAACACTCATTACATAGATACTTCCATCCCTCACAAGTGACGGTGTAATTGACTGAAGCCACCCGGCCATGTCCAGCGTAAAGAGTGTCACAAATTTTGTGGTTCCAACGATATTACCCAACACCAGAGAAGTAAGAAATATAGCTACCAGAAAAAGAAACAGAGCGTCCCGCCGTTGACCATTTGATTTACGTAAAGATTTAAACTTCATCTGAACCTTTATGAGTGCTGTAGATGTTATGTCGGTAGAACTTGAATTACAGAAGAGGCGTTCAGTTTTTAAACTCACGACGTTTCAGGTTATAGTGAATACCTGTAAACAAATTAAGGTGGTGAGCCCCTTTTAAACAGACACCCTGTACAATCAAGTTTAACTGTCAACCCGAATGAACTATCTATGGTTTTCTGAAGATCATCCCTTCACCGCAATCCCAAAATCACGGGTGAGCGATCGGGATGAGATGTTAACTGCTGGAAGTGAATAATTGAATCGCGCGAATTAATATGCCAAACTTTAGGGTTTAAAGAATCACATTGAACTTACGTTAAACAAGATTTTGTCAAAATGAATAAAGAGACGCTTTTAAAAATTAAGATATCAGAAGCCGCTACCGGCCGGTATCTCAGCAACTCCAGGTTTACAATACAATCACTCGCAGAATCACTGGATATGAGTTCAAAAGATATTTTTGACCTCTTCCCAAATCGCAGGTCTATCCTTGATTACTTTTATGAGTCGAGAATGATTCTGTATAAAGATTCTGTAGAAAAAATTGAGGACTACAGCGAGTTCACGCTAAGTGAAAGACTTAACCACCTTTTTTTAACCCTGCTCGATTCGTTCGAAGAGCATCGGGAATTTACTCTCAACACCTATAAAGAGAAAGTGGTATGGGACAAACGGCGAAATGCATTCAGAAAAATATTCAAAGAGGAGTTAAAAACGATTTTTAGCAATGATCCGAAAATAACCCGTTCCGCTTTCATCATTCAAAATGAGCTGCTTTGGAAATCCATTTTATTACAGTTTCATGGCCTTATTGCATTCTGGGCAAACGACTCCAGCCGGATGAGAGAAAACAGTATGGCGCTGGCCGACAAATGGAGCTCACTCATCGAAGAGATATTTTATACCAGAATTATTGATAAGGGATTTGATCTTGGAAAATTTCTCTGGATGAACTCTTCTCTTAACAAATGCATCACAGATGAAAATTTCAGGCTTTCATCTCTCTGTGGATCAGATCAAAAAAATGAGAAGAAAAAGCATGAATGATTTTCCATCATCGAAGTTCTCTCGTGGTAAAATATTTGCTAAAACAGGATTTAATGTTGGCAAAAATTATGCGAAACACTACCTGAAGTCGATCGCTTCAGGCAATGGTGATAAAAATGCGCTTCACAAACAGACCGCTGAAGAGGTATTCAGCGAGTTTTCAAAGCTAAGAGGAACGGCTCTTAAAATTGCTCAGTCTTTCAGCATTGATCAGGGATTTCTCCCCGACGAGTTTGCGGAAGTGATGACAAAAGCCCAGTACAGCGTTCCGCCCATTAACCGCTCACTGGTACGAAGCATTATCAAAAAAGAGCTGGGTAACTATCCTGAACATCTGTTTAAGTCTTTTGATTCTCAAGCGATGGCAGCAGCCTCGATCGGGCAGGTTCATCGCGCAACGCTGAAGGATGGTACAGAAGTGGCCGTTAAAATTCAGTATCCGGGAGTGCGGGATACCATCTCATCGGATATTGCACTGGCAAAAACACTGCTCAAACGAATTGCTTCAGACAGTGCCACCATTGAAGAGTATATCGACGAAGTGAAGCAGACGCTGATCATGGAAACAGACTATATTCATGAAGGAGAATCGATGGAGCGATTTCATAAGCGGTTCGAATCTGAATCCGTAGCCACACCCCGCTGGATTGAGGAGTACTCAACCGAACGTGTTTTGACCATGACCTATCTGGAAGGTCAGCATCTGAATGAGTTTTTAAAGACTGACCCATCGGATGAAGAGAAGAACAAATATGGTCAGTTGATGTGGGATTTCTTTCACAATCAGATCAATGATGTTTCGAACGGCATCCTGGAGTTTCATGCCGATACACACCCCGGTAATTTTTTATTAACCTCCGACGGCAAATTGGGAGTCATTGATTATGGCTGCGTGAAAACATTTCCAGAGGATTTTTTCTACAAGTACCTGATGCTTCTTCCCACTCATCTCAACCGGGATGAAGAGGCCATTCTGGAGTTGTACAACAAGCTCGGAGTTTTAAGGGGAGATCCAAAGACGCAGCCACGGGAAAAACAGTTCTATGATTTTGCTCTGAATTACGGGTTTACCTTCGCGCTGCCCTACCTTGAGGATTCCTTTGATTTTGGTGATCCGGAATACCGCAATTTGATCAGGCAGTACACAAAGAATGCCCCGATCACCAATGAACCGAGAGGCAATAAACATTTCATCTACAGCACGCGGGTACACCTCGGGTTATATCACTTTTTGATGAAATTGGGCGCAAATATAGAGACGAAAATATCGAGGGAAGTTGTGGAGAGTGTGTTGGGTCAATTTGAAGGGAAGTCAAATTAACAGGCCGAGATACATTGATTAGGCTACGTTTCCAATATTCCCATATGCCACATGTAAAAACCAAACTATGTGGTTTTACAATATGAATCATATTAATATATAGTTGAGCTTTTTTCGTGTCCCATGCCTACGGCATTCTGACCAGGACCAGGTACCGTATTCAAAAACCACAGGTTGAAACCTGTGGCTATGATGTTGGGCATGGCTACGCCATTTGGGTTCGACAGCAGAACTGGATTGAAT